>JBDLIJ010000020.1:0-23959 GCA_039714935.1 Bacteroidota bacterium
GAGCTATAAGCAATACGACCCTGCCCCCCGCTATCATGCCCGTGATGCAGCGATTTTCCTGGCCTCGCTGCAGAAATCAAAAACACTGCTGGGCACGGCCACGCCCTCCTTCGAAAGTTATTTTAATGTTAAAAGCAAAAAATACCATCTTGTTGAACTGAACCAACGCTACCGCAACCTCCACATGCCGGAAATCATTTTAGCCGACATCAGAAGAGAGGCCAGGAAGAAAGACACACACACACACTTCACTTCACTATTGCTTGACCACATCGAAGAAGCATTGAACAACAAAGAGCAGGTCATCCTTTTTCAAAACCGCCGCGGCTTTTCGCCCAGGCTCGAATGCCAGGTATGTTCGTGGATACCTATGTGTACACGCTGTGATATATCCCTGACATATCATAAGAAGGCCGATCATTTGCGTTGCCATTATTGTGGTTACAGCACCCGGGTGCCGGCCGAATGCGGCCATTGCGGCAGCACAAAGGTGCTCATGCGTGGCTTTGGCACTGAAAAAATAGAGGAAGAGCTATCGCTTATCTTCCCTGAGGCCAATATTCGCCGCATGGACCTGGATACCACAAGAAGCAAGCACGGGCACCAGAAGATCATCCATGCATTTGAGAACAGGGAGATTGATGTGCTGGTGGGCACACAAATGGTGACCAAAGGCCTCGACTTCGACCATGTGTCTATTGTGGGGATCATGAATGCCGACAATATGTTGAATTTTCCGGATTTCAGGTCTTTTGAGAGAAGCTTTCAGCTTATGTCGCAGGTGGCAGGCCGCTCCGGGCGGAAAAATAAACGGGGTAAGGTGATCATTCAGACCTATAACCCTACCCACGAGGTGATCAAAGATGTGGTTGAGAATAACTACCGGGATCTGTACGGAAGGCAAATGGCAGACAGGAACAGATTTAATTATCCACCCTATTACCGATTGATCCAGGTGAGGCTGCTGCATAAGGATTTTCGTCTGTTGAATGAAGCCACAAAAGTGCTGTCCGTTCAGTTACATACGATCTTTCCCGGAAAAGTACTGGGCCCTGAATATCCGCTGGTATCGAGGATCAAAAACCAGTATATCAAACAATTTCTGATAAAGGTAAACCGCAAAGAATCCGTCATCGCGGTAAAGAAAGAACTTCAGACGCAGTTGGACGAGTTTGAGGCTTTAAAGGAGTTTAAGAGGGTCAGAATACGTGTTGATGTGGATCCGCAGTAGGATTAGGTGGTTGTCGATTGTCGTTTATCGATTGTCGATGTTCGATATTTATTCTTGATATGTTTGGCAGGAAACAGGAAGAGATCCAGATTTCCAAAAGGCAAAAGGAAGTTCAAATCGATGTTACAAGCTATCCGATTGGAATATATTTAGCTGTGCTCAAGTCAGAGCGACAGACTCTGGACAGTAAAAAGTTTGTGGTGAGATAATAAACAGGAGTGTTTAAGCGCTATTCCATGTTCATTATTCCATGTTCATCATTTCCCTCTTCCCCCACCAGGCCGCCGGCCCTTGCCACCGCCCATCTTCTGCATAGCTTCGGGATGTTCCTTCATGTATTTCATCCTTTCTTCCTGGCTCATATTCTTGAGCATCTCACGCAGCTCCTCGGGAGTAGGCTCCTTTTCTTCTTCCTTCACGCCATTTTCCTTTGCATCCAGCCGCTCGAAGTGGTTTATGATGGCAGTATCAAGAACCTTCAGGTTATAATCATCAGCGCCTTCTGGGGGTACAAGGTATATATCATCATCTTCCTCCAGCCCGGCACGTATGATAATCTCATTTTCATTACTCCTGCCAAGGATGACCTGCTGCCTTGAGTGTCCTTTGTATACATACGACAGGCTGTCGTTATTATGAATACATTCGATGGGCACAAACAATACGCTGTCGATCACAGCGGTGATGATCATGTTTTTGGTGGTCATGGCCGGGCGAAGGATAGAATCAAATTCATTTACCTCAATGATGACTTCAAATACTTTGGCATTTGAGTTTCGCATCTGCTCACCAATATTGGCCACCTCGGTAACTGTTCCCGTATATTCCTTATCCGGAAATGCATCCACTCCCAGGATCACACCCTGCCCTACCTTTACCTTGCTGATGTCGATCTCGTTCACATAAGTCCTCGACTTCATCTCTGTAAGGTTGGGGAGTTCGGCCACGATAGGATCCCATGAGTTTACATTGGCTCCTATGCCCTGTTTTTGTCCATCCCATGATCTGCGATATATGACCATGCCGGCTTTGGGAGCATATACGGTAAACTTTTCCAGCAGATCGAGCATCTCCTGGTATTCATTCCGTGCTTTCCTCAGCTTGGTATTTACCTCCGCCATGTTGGCCCTGGCCTTTTCAAGCCTCAGCTCGTAGTTTTCCTCCGCCTGAGAATGGGCACGCTCCGCTTTGTCCAGGTCAATCTTTGCCTGCCGCTGTGTGGCGGGCGGCTCATAAATAGACTGGTCGACGGTGATCTGCCTTTCTTCCAGGTTATATTCAAGGTTTACCAGCTCATCACGTGCAGCCCGCAAATCCATGGTGGTATCAAGCTGTGTTTGTGTGAACTTGGTCTGCAGTGATTCAAGGTCCAGCTCATTATCTTTCAGTTTGCTGGTTAGCTCCGACCTGTCGAGGGTGGCAATATATTCGCCTGAGTCAACCACTGTGCCATCAGGGATAATGTCATCGATCTTAACATTCCATATCCTGAAGTTTCTGAGTCCTGAGGGGCCCAGGATCTTTTCCGAGCTCTTTGCCTCCAGCTCACCTGAAGTAGAGACCTGAATCTCGAATGTGCCGGCCTTCACAGGCTGTTCGATCGTTTGTACGGTAGATTCCGCTGATCCAAAAAGCATATAAAGCAGGGCAAGCACCAGGATGATTACTGCCAGTCCGATATAAATCCGGTATTTTTTCATGAGGCTGTGATTATGGTTGTGAATTCGTAAATTCGTTGATGATCTTTTCTACCGACATCCCTTCAGCTTCGGCTTTATAATTCCTGACTATACGATGCCTGAGCACGGAGACGGCCACGGCATTTACATCCTCTATGTCGGGTGAATATTTCCCATGTATGGCAGCGTGGCATTTGGCTCCCAGTATCATATATTGCGAAGCTCTGGGGCCGGCTCCCCAGTTCAGGTATTCGTTTGCAAGCTTATGCGCACCTTCGGTACCTGGTCGGGTCATCGATGCCAGTTTTACTGCATATTCATACACATTATCGGCAACGGGTATCTTCCTCACCAGGTCCTGGAAAAATATGATCTCTTCTCCGCTGAGCACCAGCTCCGGCGAGGCCATCTCCTTGAAGGTAGTATTCTTTACAACGTCGACCTCTTCGTTAAAAGAAGGATAGTCGAGCCAGATATTAAACATGAACCTGTCGAGCTGGGCCTCGGGCAGCGGATAGGTTCCCTCCTGTTCAATAGGGTTTTGTGTTGCCAGCACAAAAAACGGCTCACTCAGCTTATAGTTCTTCCCGGCCACGGTAATGGCTTTTTCCTGCATGGCTTCCAGCAAAGCAGCCTGGGTCTTAGGTGGGGTACGGTTGATCTCGTCAGCCAGGATGATATTTGCAAACACAGGCCCCTGCACAAATTTAAAAGCCCTGTTTTCGTCCAGGATCTCTGTCCCGATGATATCGGAGGGCATCAGGTCAGGCGTAAACTGTATCCTGTTATACGTCAGCCCGAGTGCCTGGGCGATGGTGTTCACCAGCAGGGTTTTTGCCAGCCCGGGAACACCCACCAGCAGCGCATGGCCACGGCTAAAGATGGAGATGATCACACTTTCGATCACTTCATCCTGTCCAACGATTACTTTAGCTATCTCTGCACGTAACTGTCCATATTTCGCCACCAGTGCGTCAACAGCTTCAACATCTGATTTGTATAGGTCTTTCATATTATCTTCTGATGCAAACCGATCAGTTTGTCACTACAAACCAATCGTATTCAAATTCACAATCCTTAAATTTATCATTTATTTTGATATAGGTCTTTTGCGCCTTTTTGTCGACCCATTCCTTAAATACCCTTGATTGCTTATCCTGCAGTGCCCATTGTTGTATCTGGTTGTAGTCTTCCGTGAGGTTGGCACGGTGCGGCAAGGTCCTTTTCTTGAGATACAGCAAGCGATAAGCTTCTTTTCCGTCCTCTGTTTCCATCATCACCGGTGATGACACTTCACCTACCTGCAGTTTGTCGATCACAAAAGACACCTGCGGGTCGAGGTCCGACACTTCAAAGCCGGTGGTCCCTGTCTGGGGGTTGATCAGCAGGCCTCCGCCATTTTTATTGTCACCTTCTGAGTAGCGAAGCACAGCTTCGTCCCAGCTTAGCGAATCAGTTATGATCAGCTCGGTAACAGTGTCCAGGCTGGCTTTAGCCAGGGCAAGATCAATGGTAGAGACTTTTGTTTTCAGCAGTATATGTCTGACGTTCACATATTCTCCTTTTCTTTCGATGAGCTGAATGATATGGAAGCCTGCCTTTGTTTCAACGATCTCAGAAACCCCGCCCTTCTCGAGTTTAAATGCTACGGCCTCAAATTCTTTATACAGCTCGCCACGGCCATAAAACCCAAGCTCGCCTCCCTTCTTTGCCGATCCCGGGTCTTCAGAGTACATGATGGCCAGTGTGGAAAAGTTCTCCCCGGCCAACACCCTTTCACGCAGGCTGCGCAACTGGTCTTTGATCATCAGCTTTTGTTCCAGGCTCACAGGAGGCATTTTTATCAGCTCCCCGATCTCAACCATCGAATTTACCAGTGGAATACTGTCGAGGGGGATATCCCTGAAGAAAGACTTCACCTCTGAAGGGGTTACATTTACTTTTTCAACCACCATTCGCTGCGCTTCATTTACTTTCTCCTGGTTCTCCACTTCCTCATAGAATTCTTCCTTGAACTCTTCAATAGATTTCCCGTAATACTCTTCAAAACGTTCTCGTGAACCCAATTGTGCAATAAAATATCGCAGTCGCTGATCCATCGTCTGCTGGATCTGAACATCAGAAATAACAATTGAATCAATTTCGGCCTGATTTAACAGCAGCTTCTGAAACATCAGGCTCTCCAGAAACTGACAGCGAATAGTTGAGCCCCCGCTGAGGGAACCGCTCTGCATGCGGTATTGATAGTACTGGTTTTCTATATCGGATTCAAGGATGATGTTCTGCCCTATGATGGCAACAACCTGGTCAACGATCTTTTCTTCCTGCGCATTGATGGAAGTATTCAAAGATAATGCAAACAAAAGGCTTGCAATCAAGATTGGGAATTTCATACTCTTATGATCATTATGCATTTCTATAAACAAAAAATTGCGGTGGCTTATTGTATATTTAATAGATTTCCACCTGATTATGTTCAATCGCATCCTGAAGAACTGTCTGTCGCATGGTCCTGATCAGATCATTTTTTCTTCTGTTCAGGATGATCTTTCTGATCTCATCAGCAACAAATTGTACCGGGGCGATGCTGTCAGCCGGTTTATAATCTTTAATACACAACATATAAATATATGCTGAGTCACTCAACTCAAAATAACGCTGATGTGCATTGAACTGACCATAGGAGTACGACTCCAATGGGATGACAGCTCTCATTTCGTCCAGGCTTAACCATTGATCTTCCAAAAGGCTGAAGGTCACAGCATACTTACTGCTATACAGTGCCAGTGAGTCTTTTTCCTCTAAAAGCTCTGAGCAGATATATTTCCTGAACTCAGGTATTGCCGGTGCATCAGTATGCAAGACTACATATTGCATATCCATGATATCACGCTTCAGGGGAAAATTGTTTTTGTTGAGCTCATAATATGCCAGCACCGTTTCATCACTGATGCTTGTGTCCAGCTCCTGTCTTAGCAGCATCTTTTCATATTCAAAGATGATGAGGCTGTTCCTGTATTCCTTGAGTTGTGCGGAAAAATCCTTTAGTTCGCCAGGCAGGTTTTCTTCTGCCTTTTTTGCTATGAGCTCTTTGTTGACCCAATTCTGGATAAAGGTACGCACTATGGTCAGGCTGTCGCGTATGGATGATCCCGGGGGTACTATGCCCTCAAGGGCGGAAGCGTACAGATATTTATCATAAACCCTCACCAGAACATCTCCTGTACCGGAGCTTCCTGTGGGATTACAGGCAAAGAGCATCACCATTACAAGCAATGCTCCTCCCTGTATCTTCAGTTTATTTAATATCTTCCAGGATTTCCTCATAAACGGTAACCTGATAATTTTCTTTTAAGGTCCTCACCCATTCTTCTTCCAGGTAGTTCTGATAGTCAGAGGTGATAATACCCCTTGCTTCATCAAGCGTTTTATACTCCGGCTTCCTGACATCATTAACCACTGCAAAGATGATTGAGCTCTCATTATGTGACCTTCCGTCATACAGCTCGTTGAAGCCGGTAAGCTGAGCTGAAAATGACTGGCCTTTCTTCCATTCGATGGTGTCGATATAGCTATTATCTCCTTTTGCATATGTTCCGCTCATCACAAAGACACCATCCAGGGTGTCAAGCCCGACTTCTTTCAATGTTTGTTTTCTGCCCAGGGCACGGGTCACCATTTGTCTGATCTCCTTTTCTGATTCCGGATCATTCAGGACGATAACATAAGCATCAAGCCTTTCTCCCCACATATAATTCTTCTTGTTGGCCATATAGTATTCCTGAAGCCCTGTAGAATCATTCACTGCCTTGCTCCAGACCTTTTCATCCGTCAGGTTAAACAGCAGTATCCCATCACGATACTCCTTCATTAGCATCCTGAATTCGGGATATTTTTCTTCCAGCTGGCTATCTTCCAGATCTACACAGAGCTCATTCACATATTGCTGAAACTGAGCATAGAAATACGTTTCCAATCCGGCAGCACCACGTCTCTTCTGATTTTTTTCCAGAAAAAGGGCAAAGTCATGCTGTGTATATTTTACTTTGTTCAGCTGAACGACCTTTTTGTGCATTGCAGACACTTTCTCAGCACTCCATTCGGCGGCATAGAAAGATGAATCGATAGCCGGGAGCAGCTCGCTCAGGTTCTCGGGAAACTCCCGAAATCCGTTCTCTGCCTTTATCCGCCTGATAACAGTTTCTTTGCTCTTGTTCGCACGTACATCTTTGGTCATCCTGCGCTTGAGCTCGAGCACTTCAACCTTATATTCTCCGGGTTGCTTCCTGTCAATAAGTTTCAGGATATGCCATCCAAAGGAGGTCAGTAATGGTTTGGAGATGGCTCCTGAATCCTGTATTTCTGAAACAGCAACAATAAACTCAGGCACCATCCTGTTGGATCCGAAACGGGGAAGGACACCACCTTTATCTTTAGATCCCCTGTCGTCAGAGAACTGTTTTACCAGGTCTTCAAAATTTTCGCCCTTCAGCATGCGCTGGTATAGCCCATTGATTTCCTCTTCTTTGCGGGCTGAGTCCTGCGATGTTGCATTTTTAGGCAATGCCAGGTACAGGTGTGCTACCATTGCTTTACCGAGGGCCTCCCTCTTATCGTTAACTTTTATCAGGTGGTAGCCATATGATGTGCGCACGGGCATTGATATTTCACCTACCGGGGTAGTGTAGGCTCCGGTCTCAAATGGATATACCATGTCAAACACGGTAAAATAGCCCAGGTCTCCGCCATTTCCCTCGCGGGCAGGTGACTGTCCGGAGGCTTCGCGATCGCCAGCAGAAGGGTCGTCAGAAGTTTCCGAAGCCACTGTGGCGAAATCTTCACCGGCAAGCAGCCTTTCTCTAACTTCCATGACCTTATTATAAGCTTTCAGCGTATCAGCAGGAAGGGCATTTTGATCTGCTTTGATAAGTATGTGGCTGGCCCTGACATCGAACATCAGTCGATCGTAGGCCTCCAATAACAGCTCATCCGTAACTTCCTTGTCGTTGAAATAAGGTTCAGCCAGCTGTGTTCTGTAGCCATCCAGTTCCTCAACAAAGGCTTTGGCCGTGTCCATACCCATATCCCTGGCCTCTTTCACTTTTAACCTGAAGTTGATATACAAAGCGAGATATTCATTTAAGGATTTCTTATCCGCAAGGTCGGTATCAACATTATTTTTTTTGTAGACGCTCAGAAATTCAGAAACACTTACCTTCTCTTCATCAATACGGATAAGTGTCCTTGTATCTTCCTTCTGTGCATACACTGACATGGTAGTAAACACTGCCATGAATAAAACATACAATAAATGCCTTTTCATCTTTTGATATTTCTTATAGTTTATGGTTTAAAAAAAATTATCTGCTATAATTGGGAGCTTCTTTTGTGATGGTTATGTCATGAGGGTGGTTTTCAACAACGCCTGCGGCTGTGACCCTTATAAAGCGCGCATTCCATAATGCCTCCATGTTCTTTGCACCGGCATATCCCATGCCTGCTCTGAGGCCACCCACCATCTGATGAATGATCTCCGACAGCATACCTTTATATGGCACGCGGCCTACGATTCCTTCAGGGACAAGTTTATTAATGTCATCTTCAGCATCCTGGTAATACCTGTCTTTAGATCCCTTTTCCATGGATTCGATGGAGCCCATGCCGCGATAGGTTTTATATTTTCGGCTTTCAAAGATGATGGTTTCGCCCGGCGACTCATCAACACCTGCAAACAGTGATCCTGCCATGATGGTGCTGGCACCGGCTGCGAGCGCTTTTACAATATCACCGGTATAACGTATTCCTCCATCAGCGATGACCGGTATTCCCGTACCTTTCAACGCCTGGGCTACATCATACACGGCACTCAATTGAGGGACCCCCACTCCTGCAATCACCCTTGTTGTACAAATAGAGCCCGGGCCTATCCCCACTTTTACGGCATCAACGCCGGCATCTTTCAGATCTTTTGCCGCCTGCCCCGTGGCAATATTGCCTACAATAAGGTCGACAGCAGGGAATTTTGATTTTAAGAGCCTGGCCATGTTTATCACACCTTCGGTATGCCCGTGTGCAGTATCTATGATAATAGCATCCACGCCAGCCTCAACGAGAGCTTCAGCCCTTTCAGGTGTATCAAACGCAACACCAACTGCTGCTGCTGCACGCAAGCGGCCCCTGTTATCCTTAAATGCATTCGGCCTGGATTTGATCTTTATAACATCTTTATATGTTATCAGCCCAACCAGGCGGTTGTTCTTGTCTACAACAGGCAATTTCTCGATCCTGTGCTCCTGGAGAATATCAGCAGCCTTTTCAAAATCAACAAATTCCTTAACCGTGATCAGGTTCTCACGTGTCATCACCTCCACCACGGGTCGTTCTGGATTGTTTTCAAAGCGCAGGTCACGGTTTGTGACGATGCCAACAAGTTCCTTCTGGACATTGACCACGGGGATGCCACCAATACTGTATTCCTTCATGATACTACGGGCATCTTTTACCAGGCCATCTTCATTGAGGGTGATCGGGTCAAGGATCATTCCGTTCTCAGCCCTTTTTACCTTTCTTACCTCATTGGCCTGATCCGTAATGCTCATATTTTTATGAAGCACCCCTATGCCACCCTCCTGTGCGATGGCAATCGCCATTTTTGCTTCCGTAACCGTATCCATTGCTGCTGAAACGATGGGAATGTTCAACTGAATATTCCTGGAAAAATAAGATGAAACCTCAACATCCCTGGGCAGCACTGATGAGTATGCAGGCAGAATCAACACATCATCATAGGTCAATCCCTCACCGGTAAACTTTTCATAATCTAGATCCATGGTTTGGTATTTTTGACCTGCAAAGGTATTAAAAAATGGCTTATTACATATTATTAATTTATGTTAAATGGGGTGGAGTGTATTGAATGAATATTGATTAGATCCTAATGATAAGTGGAGATTGGTAGTGAAGAAATTCTATTTATTCTAAACTCCCAACTCTTCATTACCAATCATTATTAGGATTTAATCGATAGGATCTCATCATTCATGAAGGAGCGGGGGGGCGGGGGACGGGGGGCGGGGTTGATCAGCGTATCAACACAAAGGTGGACTTGATGGTGTTGCTGTCTCCTGTGCCGGAGCGATAGGTGATAATGCATACATACACAGCTGTGGGGGCATCGCTACCATTGTATGTGCCATCCCATCCGGTATCGAAATCCCTGCTTGTAAATATCAGATCACCCCAGCGGTTGTATATGTCGAAGCGGTATTCGCTGAAATCTGTAAATAACCCAACAGGCTGAAAAACCGGGTTGTGCCCTCCGGGAGTGAAGGCATTGGGCAAGTGTATCCTGGGGGTATACTCAAAGACAAGGTCGTTGGACCAGCTCTTGCGGTCGGGGTCGCCGGACTGAATAGCACCGACAATATAATGCAGATGGCTGAACTCGCCGGAAAGCGAGGATATGTCGTCCTCATAAGCCAGTGCCGACGGGCTGCTACTGCCTATGTAGTCAAAGCTGCCATTTTCATCTATTGACCTGTATATCTCATAGCCTGCAATACCGGATGGCCATCCTTCAAAAGCATTCCAGCTTAGCGAATTCATCTGATTGCCGGATTTTTCACCCTGCAAAAGTATCGTGCGCACAGGATTTGTAAAAAGAACCTCATTGCCACAGCTGTCTACCAGAGATGACTGGTAATAGTAGCTCTGCTCTTTTACAGCTGCCGTGAGATCATCATAATAAACTTCATCTTCACCCGAAAGAGAAATCTGCGCCAGGTATTCAAAAGGTCCTGCAGATGTTAAAGACCTGTAGAGATTAAGGCCAGGAACATGAGCATAAGTGTCCGGTCGCATGGTGAGTGCGACCTCGCCATTGATTACCGATGCATTGGCAAATGCGTTTTCAAGCGGCTGCTTATACTGCCAGGTAGATAATTCTCTGAAACAGGATGTAGAAGTGACTATATCTCCTGAGCTGAAAGCGCGTATAAAATATTTATAGGTCCGATCGGCCTCGAGGCCGGTATGAGCATAGGATGTGGTACCTGCCTGGAGGCTTGTAAGCAACTCAAAGGCTGCCCCCTCAGTACTGAGGTATACCCTGTAGCCCTCCAATACCGGATTCATGTTGATATAGGAAGTCCAGCTAAGATGATTCGTCATTGCACAGGGATCGAAAACCACCTCATTAAACAGTATTGTCCGTTGCGAAACACCATAGCTGCCCGGGCTGATATTAATACAGGTATCAAATGAAGAAAGTGCATAGGAACGATGTTCAACACACGGATCAAATGAAAGATCAAGATAATTTGTGTTTTCTTTTCCCATGACAAAATCAAGCGTGTCGTTTATGCTTGACATAACATGATATATCACATAGCCTCCAGCATCCCCCGCAGGGCTTTCCGGCCAGCCCAGGATCACCTCACCGCTATACGGATCAATGCTCACAGAATCGAGATAGGGTATGGGGGGCGGGCTGTCATCCCTGAAGACAGCAGAAAAAACATTAGAAGACGAATTGCAGCCATTTACATCCCCTATAACGACCTTAAAATATAAAGTATCCCAGCATACGGCAAGCGGCATCTCAAAATGTACAGCAGGCGTTGATCCAACCGGGCTAAAGCCTGTGGAGGGGTTATGTGATAAAATCTCATAGTCGGTATTGGAAGCAGCCAGCAAGGGGTCATGCATGGGGTTCCAATCCAGCACAGCCAGGTATGGATCCGCGTTGTCAACAGTTAGATGAATGGTGTTTAGAGTATCCGAAATAATATCCGGGAGCACCCCATTCTGCTCGGTGAGAATATAATATATGTTCTGCTCCTGGTTGGCCGTAGCCGTACTATGAACAAAGCTTGTATCGCCGTAGACAGTATGCTGGCCCACCAGCTGAAAATCATCAGGATTCGCCAGGGTAGTGCGATAAATATTATACGCAACGAAAGAGCCGGCACCCACTGGTTTGGACCACCTCAGCATTACATCACCATTATCCAGCACCTCCACACATGAGAAATAATGCACAGCCTGGGCCCGTGCGTGTGAGACCTGAATAAACACGATCAATATAAAGAGGATGATCCTATACATTTCAAAACTAACGTATGATACAAAATTAAAGTATTCTGTTGGAAGGCAGGGGAGTCATGTAGAATTTATAAATACGACAAATTGCTAATACTTTCTCTTGACAAGCCTGATTAAGTGATGATTATATTATGGACTAAAGTCCATTTTCTGAGTATGATTGACTTAGCCCGGGCTAAGTTATCATCAAGCTGGTCTGGGCTTTAGCCCCTTCTATTTAGGACTTTACCGGACACCAGCGAGTCAAAATGCCAGTGAGCTAAATGAAGACAATGCCAATAATATAATATCACGACAAAGGATATGTACTTCTGTATATAATTAAATAAACATTATCCTTACCCATTGCAGTATATTATATTTCTATTAATTTTGTCTTCTAATACTAATAAATAAATATCCCAATCATGGAAAGAGACAAGGCAGTATTTGACATTATAAAGAAAGAACAAGACAGGCAGCGCTTTGGCATTGAGCTAATTGCGTCAGAAAATTTTGTCAGCGACCAGGTGCTGGATGCCATGGGATCCTGCATGACCAATAAATATGCAGAGGGCTATCCCGGCAAACGTTATTATGGCGGATGTCAGTTTGTGGATGAAACGGAGCAGCTGGCTATTGACAGGGCAAAAGAGCTTTTCGGTGCAGCCTATGCCAACGTACAGCCTCACTCTGGTGCCCAGGCCAATATGGCAGTATTTCTTGCCTGCCTGAAGCCGGGTGATAAATTTCTCGGTCTCGACCTTTCACATGGCGGGCACCTTTCACATGGATCGGCAGTAAACAGCTCCGGGATACTATATAATCCTGTCGCCTATGGTGTAGATGAAGAAACCGGCACCATCAATTACGACAAGATGGAAGAGATCGCACTGAAAGAGAAGCCCAAGCTGATCCTTGCCGGTGCTTCTGCATATTCACGTGACTGGGATTTCGAGCGCATGCGTGACATCGCCGACCAGGTTGACGCCTTGCTGATGGCCGACATCGCACACCCTGCAGGCCTTATCGCAAAAGGTGTCCTGAATGACCCCATCCCTTATTGCCATGTTGTAACAACGACCACACATAAAACCCTCAGAGGACCTCGCGGAGGCATGATCCTGATGGGTGAAGACTTTGAAAATCCTTGGGGCCTCACCACGCCAAAAGGTGTTGTAAAAATGATGTCGACAGTCTTGAACTCAGCCGTATTCCCTGGCATCCAGGGAGGACCACTCGAGCATGTTATTGCATCAAAGGCTGTTGCATACGGTGAAGCATTAACCGACAGCTATTTCGAATATATCCTCCAGGTGAAGAAAAATGCAGATGTGATGGGTAAAGCCTTTGTTGACCGCGGTTACCACGTGATCTCCGGCGGAACTGACAACCATCTCCTGCTTATCGACCTACGAAGCAAATTCCCTGACATCACAGGTAAGATCGTTGAAAATACACTGGTACGGGCCGATATCACCGTGAACAAGAACATGGTCCCCTTCGACAGCCGATCACCTTTCCAGACTTCCGGACTGCGTGTCGGTACACCTGCCATCACTACCAGGGGATTGAAAGAAGAGCATATGGAACCTATCGTTGACATGATAGATGAGGTGATCAACAATGTGGAAGATGAAAAAACCATCACCAATGTTGCCGGCAGAGTGAAGACGATGATGGGAGATTTTCCGATGTTTGATTGGTGATGTCAGGAATGAATAGTGATTAGATCCTAATGATAAGTGGAGATTAGCAGTGAAGAAATTCTATTTATTTTAAACTCCCAGCTCTTCATTACAAATCATTATTAGGATTTAATCAATAGGATCTCATCATTCATGAAAAGGCGTGAGGTGAAATCTTTCAGACAATCCTGTATAATGAAGACCTTATATATCGTACGGCATGCCAAGTCCTCCTGGGACCAGCCCGGGCTGGCGGATGATGAACGTCCCCTGCTGCAGAAAGGAATAAAAAGAACCCTTAAAATTGCTCGCTATCTCCAATCTGAAGGCATCAGTGTTGACCACATGATCAGCAGTCATGCCGTGAGGGCGCTGGAAACCGCTAAAATCGTATCAGAAGCACTCAGCTACCCTGTTGGCAAGATCAGTATTTCGCAACAGATGTACCATGGAAACACCGATCATCTGTATGATGAGCTATTCGGCCTTTCCGACAATATTGATAGTGTCATGATATTCGGCCATAACCCCACATTTACAAACTTTGCCAATCACTTCCTTGATGAAAAGATTGACTGGCTGCCTACTTCCGCCCTTGTATCTGTTATATTTGACACTGATAGCTGGACAGACCTCCCCATGGCATCCAGGAAAGTCAACTTTGTGATCACACCCAGGCAGCTTTAACAAAGGCATCTAAAGCCACTGGTCTGGCATCACTTAAGGCTTTATTGCTTACCTTTGACAATATCACTTCATTACAATAACATCAGCATATGGCAATAAACAGTTCAAAATTTATCAACCGGGAGATCAGCTGGCTGGATTTCAATGAGAGGGTTCTGCAGGAAGCCATGGATGAAACAACGCCCTTAATAGACCGCATTAAATTTCTTGGCATCTTTTCGAATAACCGTGACGAATTTTTCAGGGTCAGGGTTGCCACACAGCGCCGCATGCTGAATTATGAGACCAAAAATGATATCCGGGGTAACAATACCGCTGATGTGCTGGATGAGATCACCAGGATCGTGGAAATGCAGGAGATAAAATTCAATCAAACATGGGAGGAGATAAAAGTAAGGCTTGAGAAAGAAGGCATTCACCTTCTGGACGAGACCATGCTGGATGCAGAGCAGGGCGCTTTTGTACATCGCTTCTTCTCAGAAAAGGTGAGGCCCCTCCTTTTCCCCCTGATGCTTGATAACTTCTTCAACCCCAACATCCTTAAAGATGCCACCATACACCTTGCCATCGACCTGACATGCAAGGATGACAGTGCTGAACGGCAGTTTGCACTCATCGCTGTACCTACCGATAAAATGTCGAGGTTTATCATACTGCCCGGGCAAGACGGTAAACAATTCATTATCCTGCTCGATGATGTGATCCGATACTGCCTCGGTGATATTTTCTCCGTTTTCGGCTACGATTCCTACCAGGCTTTTACCATCAAGTTTACGCGTGATGCAGAAATGGATATTGACAATGATGTTTCAAAAAGTTTCCTGGAGTTGATGAGCGAGAGCATCAAACAACGTAAAAAGGGCGATCCGGTACGCTTTGTCTATGATGAGAAGATCCCTGAGGCATTGCTGAAATTTCTCATGAAGAAGCTTAACATTTCCAAACGCGACAACGTGCGTGCCGGCGGGAGGTATCATAATTTCATGGACTTCATGGGGTTTCCGGACATGGGAAGAACAGAGCTGCGCTACCCTCCAAGCCCGCCACTACCCCACCCTGAGCTGCCTCCAAACAAAAGTATTATTGATGTGATCAGGGAAAAGGATATCATGTTGCATTATCCTTACCAGTCATTCCGTTATATCATCGACCTGCTGCGCGAGGCTTCTATCGATCCGCGGGTGCGTGCCATCAAAATGACTTTTTATCGCGCGGCAGAAGGCTCCGGCGTGATGAATGCACTGATCAATGCAGCCCGTAACGGCAAGCAGGTAACTGTCTTCATGGAGCTTCAGGCCCGCTTTGATGAGGAGGCGAATATATTCTGGACCAACCGTCTTCAGGAAGAAGGCATAAAGATCATTCAAACGATCCCGGGCTTTAAGGTCCACAGTAAGCTATTACAGATCCGGCGGAAAGAAAATGGTGAAAATGTATATTACGCAAATATCAGTACAGGTAACTTCAATGAATCCACTGCCAGGGTATATGCCGACGACAGCCTGCTTACCGGCAACCAGGCCATCACCACCGAGGTGAATAAGGTTTTTCACCTTTTTGAGTCGAAATTTATCATGCCCACTTTCGACAACCTCATCGTGGCTCCTTTCAACATCCGCGACTTCTTTATAGAATTACTCGATAATGAGATGAAGAATGCAGCGGAGGGAAAAGAAGCCTGGGCCATACTCAAAATGAACAGCATCTCTGATAAAAAGATCGCCCGAAAAGTATATGATGCTGCCAGGGCTGGGGTCGACCTGAAGATGATCGTCAGAGGTATCTGCATCCTTGATCCCGGTGACCCGGAAATATATGATGCGCTGGAAGCCTTCAGCATTGTTGACAAATACCTGGAGCACTCCAGGGTATTTGTTTTTTGCAACGGTGGCGACCATAAGTACTATATCGCATCTTCAGACTGGATGCCCCGCAATTTCGACCACAGGGTTGAAATAGTTTGCCCCATCCTGGACAAAGGCATACAGCAGGAGCTTATGGACATGCTGCAAATACAACTGAAAGACAACACCCAGGCCCGATATCTCCGACGCAACAACATGAATGAATACCGCAAGACGAAAGATACCACACCGCACAGAGCGCAGTTTGAAATTTATGATTACTTCAAAGCAAAGCTTGGGAAGTTTTGAGTGTTGAGGATTGGGTGAGTTGATACTTGATACTCGATATTCGATACCCGGCACCCGGTACCTGATACCTGCTCCCTATATCCGGTAAAAATCCTTATTTTTGCACCCCAACATTTGATTTATGATACGTATTGACGAAGCATACAAGCTGGTGACCGGAGCCGTGAAACGAATGGGTACTGAAACTGTTGACATAAGGGAATCCCTTCATCGCGTACTGGCAGAAGACATCATTTCAGATGTTGACATGCCGCCCTTCAACAAGTCTGCCGTGGATGGTTATGCCTGTAAAAAGGAAGATCTGCAAAGCCCTATGGTAATGATCGAAACGATCCCGGCAGGGCAAGCACCCGAGAAGACTGTCGAAAAAGGCCAGTGCTCAGAGATCATGACCGGTGCACCGGTACCCCGGGGTGCCGATACCGTGATCATGGTGGAAGACACTTTTATTGACAAAAAGGGGGATGTTGTATTTACAGGAAAACCTGGCAAAACAAATATTTCATATAAAGCAGAAGACGTAACAGAAGGTGATGTGCTGATACCGAAAGGGGCCTTTATAGAACCACAGCATATCGCCATCCTGGCGGCAACGGGATATGCAAAGCCAAAGGTTTCTGTCAGGCCACGTGCAGCCATTATCTCCACCGGCGACGAGATTGTTGAACCCAATGAACAACCGGGGCTCTCAAAGATTCGTAACAGCAATGCATATCAGTTGTACGGACAGCTGATAAAATGTGGGGCCATTCCGGATTATGTTGGCATTGCCCGCGATGACGAACAGGCAACATATGACATCATCCATAAAGCAATAAATGAGCATGAGGTGGTTATTTTAACCGGTGGCATTTCGATGGGGAAATTTGATTTTATCCCCGCCGTTTTTAAGAAACTTGGCGTTGAAGTGCTTTTTCAGACACTGGCTGTACAACCCGGTAAGCCGACACTTTTTGGCAAGCTGGGAGACAAAAGGATATTCGGGCTTCCCGGAAATCCGGTATCGGCATTCAATACATTCGATCTGCTGGTGAAGCCCTACCTTTGCCTGGCGATGGGAGCTGATAATGGCTGGCTGACAGTGCGACTGCCCATGGGTAAAGCATATACACGTAAAAAAAGCAAACGCGACTCATTCATCCCCGTCAGGATTGAAGAAGGAAAGGCATACACCAATGAATATCACGGCTCTGCACATATTCAGTCACTGATCAATGCAGATGGCTTTATTATGGTACCTATTGGTACTGAAATCCTGAAAGAAGGAGAACTGGTTGATGTTAGACAGATATAACAGAAAAATTAATTACCTGAGGGTATCGGTGACAGACCGTTGTAATCTGCGCTGCACCTATTGCATGCCGGCCAGCGGAGTAAACCTGATTGCTCACAGGGACATCCTCAACTTTGACGAGATCACGGAAGTGGTAAAAGAAGCTGTCGGCATGGGTGTGGATAAAGTAAGGATCACCGGTGGTGAGCCATTGGTGCGAAAGGGGATTACTGAGCTGATACGGATGATTGCTTCCATCGATGGCATCAAAGACCTCGGCATGACTACCAATGGCATCTTGCTGCCCCAATTTGCCGGTGAGCTGAAAGAGGCAGGCCTTCACCGTGTAAATATCAGTCTGGACACCCTTGACCCTGATAAATATACGGCCCTGACAAGAGTAGGGAGCCTGGAAGAAGCACTGAAGGGGATCGATGCCGCCATTGAAGCCGGGCTCATGCCGGTCAAGATCAACTGCGTTGTAACAAAAAATGCCTTTGAACCTGAAGCACAAAAGGTAAAGGAGTATGCAGATAATAAAGGATTACAAATCCGCTTCATCCCCCAGATGGACTTGTACAATGGCACATTTGGAGAGGTGATTGGTGGATCAGGTGGCCATTGTGCCAGTTGCAACAGGCTGCGCCTTACCCCAAACGGCATGATCAAACCATGCCTTTTTAACGACAGGGAGTATAGTGTGAGAGCACTGGGCGCCAGAAAAGCAATATTAATGGCGGTGGAGCATAAACCAAAGCATGGTTCAAGCAGTCAAAACAGCAGCTTCTATAATATTGGAGGATAAAAATATGAGTAAGCTTTCACATACCGATGACAAAGGCAAAGCCCGCATGGTGGATGTTGGTGCTAAGCCGGCACAGCAAAGAGTGGCCATCGCAGAAGGAAAGATATGGCTTTCACCTGACACCCTCAAGCTGGTGAGTGACAATAAGATCAAGAAAGGTGATGTCATGACTGTCGCGGAGATTGCCGGCATACAGGCTGCAAAAAAAACCAGCGACCTCATCCCCCTTTGCCATCCCCTGTCGCTCACAAAGGTGAAGGTAAACACAGAAATAACCGACGATGGCGTTATAGTCAGGGGAGAAGCCCGATGCATAGGACAAACAGGTGTAGAAATGGAAGCCCTTACGGCAGTGAATATTGCCCTGCTCACAATATATGACATGTGCAAAGCCGTTGATAAAGAAATGAAGATGGGTGAAATCAGGCTGCTGAAGAAAACAAAAACCGACCTTTAACGTTTTTGTTTGTACAAATGAAAAAACATTTCATCCTCTTTTTATTTCTTCTGGTATTTTCTTCGGCGATCACCGCTCAGGTAAACATCTCACATTTCATGCATGCCGGACGTTATGAGCTCAGCCAGACAAACTATGCGGAGTCCATAAAAAAGTTCAACATTGTGATCACCTACAAACCTGAACTGTTTGAACCTTATTTCCTGAGGGGTATTGCAAAACTGTACCTGGGCGATTATCAGGGTGCGGAGCAGGACCTGAGCACGGCAGTCACGATTCACCCATTATATTCACACGCATATCATTATAGGGCCATCGCAAGGGCACAGATGTATAATTACACCAATGCGCTCCATGATTTTCACAAGGCTCTGGAGATCGACCCTTTCAATCCGGATATATACATCGACCGGGGCCTGACCAGGATCAATATGAGAAGCTATCCGGCCGCCATCGAAGACCTGGATGAAGCCTTAAAATTTGACAAAACAAGGGCACATGCCTACCTTTACAGAGCCATCGCCAAGAGCTCACTGGAAGAAAATGAAAGCGCCATAGAAGATTGCAATAAAGCACTAAAGCTGGACTACTTCAATACTGATGCCTATCTGAAGCGCGGGCAGATCTATTATGAAACCGAATCCTTTGATAAAGCCATTGCAGACTTTAACCAGATCCTGGATCTTGACCCCGATAACTCAACAGCATGCTTCCATAGAGGGCTTACGAGGATCAGTATGGGTGATACGGCTGCAGCAATGAGTGATTTCGATAAAGTTATACGCGACAACCCATATAATGCCCTTACCTATTATAATCGTGCCTGGCTGAAGGCCGGCATCAAAGACTATGAAGGATCCCTGAGGGATTATAATATGGTGATCAGCATAAATCCAAATAATGTGTATGCCTACTATGGCAGGGCATATATTTATCAGATCACAGAAAAGCATCGCGATGCTATTGCTGATTATACAAAGTGCATCGAATTATTTCCCGACTTTGCGGGTGCCTACCTTCAGCGGTCAGCATCAAAGCAATACCTAAATGAGCATGAGGCTGCCCGCCACGACCATGACAAAGCCTTTGAGATCATCAATATGCTCAATGATGGAGATGCATCCACTGATGCCCTGATGAAGACATATGCCGATTCAACTTACTTCCAGAAACTTATCGCCTTTGAATCTGATTTTAATGACGGAAATATGACCGGAGAGCTGAACCGGGCCTATGAAGGCATTGAGCTGCAGCCAAATTTCACGGTTCAATTCGTCAAAAAGGATAAGGACTTTGTACAAAAACAGCGTGAAGGATACACTGTTAAGGAGATCACTGAATATAATATGAGCAATGAGGAAGAACTCACCTTTGCTATAATGAATGCAGATATCAATGAAAATGTTGATGCATTAAATCAACACCTGCTGATTGCCGACAGCATGCTGCACGAGAATTCTTCAAATTACATTGGTCATTTCCTGAAAGGAGTTGTAAACGGAATGGCGCATAACTACACCAACTCGCTGGAAGCATATGATAATGCCATCACGCTGTTTCCAAAATTTGTATTCGCATATTTCAACAGAGCCAACACCCGTTATGAACTGGAAGAGTACCTGTACAATGAAAGGGTATATACAGACAAGGTGACCATCACATGGGATAAAATCCCCGCTCCACGAAACGAAGATATTGCTAAAGAACCGGATTTTATTGCTGTCTTACAGGACTATGACAGGGTGATACAACTCAAGCCCAAGCTACCCTATGCCTATTTTAACAGGGCCAACATCCGTTGCAGGATGAAGGACTACCACAGTGCCATTCTTGATTACTCCCAGGCCATAAAACTTGAAAGTGAACTTGCTGAAGCATGGTTCAACCGTGGGTTAACCTATATTTATCTTGACCAGATTGACCATGGGTGCAGCGATCTCAGTAAAGCCGGAGAGCTGGGCATCAAAGATGCTTATGCTGTGATAAAACGCTTTTGCTACAAATAATTAATCGCCCTGCCTGCTAGTAATAGCTCTGATCAAAGAAATCACCAAAAGCCAGTCCGCCTACAAGGAATGCCGCGATCATGATACCCGAAAAAATGATCCCTATCAGGGTCATGATCCCCATGATCGTAAAATAAAGCTTAAGCTGAGTCATAGACCTGAGCAAGCTGAACTTGTCTCCACTGAAATATGCCTGCTCTGATGATGACCCTGCCTGATAAAGAACAACGCCCATCCAGATAGGCAACCAGGCTATGACAATTCCAATGATTGTTATTGCATAGAGCACACCTCCAATGATCATCAACACGCCAATGAGCTTCATCCAGCCCCGTGCCTGATATATGGGTGCACTCACTTCTTTGATCAGATTTGATTGATCGTTATTAATTCCTTCCATGATAATTAGTTTTATTTATTTTTGTGATCCGGGCATTTAAAGAACCCGATAAGCAAATATAAGAAGCCATTATCTAGATTCAAAATTAAATTATGAGTATCCAATCAAAAAATATTAATATCCGGTCGGTTAACATTTCAGAAGAAAAAGGAGTGATCAAAAAACCGGTGAGTGAGATTCATCTGAACGACAGAGGCGTAAAAGGTGATGCCCATGCCGGCAACTGGCACCGTCAGGTAAGTATGCTGGCACAAGAAAGTGTATCGAAATTTGCCAAATTAGCAGGACGAGATATTGCTTACGGTGAATTTGCAGAAAATATCACCACTGAAGGTATGCTCCTTTACGAGGCCTCCCCCCTCGACAGGTTTTATGGTGATGAAGTAGAGCTTGAAGTGACCCAGATCGGTAAAAAATGTCATGGCGACAGCTGCGCCATATACCGGGAGGTAGGTAATTGTGTGATGCCCAAAGAAGGTATCTTTTGTCGCGTAATTGGTAATGGTGACCTTCGTGCGGGCGACACCCTGGAATATATCCCAAAGGTATTCAGTATCAGGGTTATTACACTCAGTGATCGTGCTTATGCCGGCGACTATGCCGACCGCAGCGGCCCGAGGCTCAGCCAGCTACTTGTCGAATACTTTGATAAAGAGAAATGGCTTCATGATATTGAGAATGTTGTCATCCCCGACGATGAACAAGCCTTGAGCGCACTACTGCTGGATGCGGTTGAGCAGGGTGTTGATTTTATTTTTACAACTGGAGGAACCGGTATTGGCCCCAGGGATATCAGCCCTGAAGTTGTACGAAGCATTATCCAAAAAGAGATTCCTGGCATCATGGAAATGATCCGCATGAAATATGGAGCTGAAAAACCAAATGCATTGCTCAGCCGTGGCGTCGCCGGCTCAGCCGACAAATCACTGATCTTCGCGCTACCGGGCTCGGTGAAAGCCGTTAATGAATATATGGAAGAGATTGTGAAGTCGTTGAGGCATATGGTGTATATGGTGCATGGGATTGATAGCCATTGAGGTATTTGAAGTTAGAAGTCCAATTATAGAATTATGACACGTGACAGAGCCATTGAATTACTTGAGAAGTATATTAAAAATGAGCGGATGCGGAACCATTGCTATGCATCGGAAGCGGTGCTGAGGGCTCTGGCAGAAAGGCTCGGTCGTGATGCTAACCAATGGGGACTTGCCGGGCTATTGCATGATATTGATGTAGAGATAACCGATGCCGATCCGAAAAGACATGCGCTGGAAGCTGTTCCCATTCTTGAAGCTGAAGGCATGGATCCGGATAGCATAGAGGCCATCAAACTGCATAATGAGGAAGCTACAGACATTCCACGGTCGAAAGAATTTCATCATGCCCTCGCCGCCGGAGAAACCATTACAGGTCTTATCGTGGCCACAACACTGGTGTACCCCGACAAAAAGCTGGCCAGCGTAAAAGCAAAATCAGTAGTTAAACGGATGAAAGCAAAAGCTTTTGCGGCCTCAGTTAACCGTAACACCATTCGTGAGTGTGAAAAGATAGGCATCCCCTTGCCCGAATTTGCCGAACTATCGATTAAAGCTATGCGAGAGATCAGCGATCGACTGGGATTGTAAAGGGCAAAGGGCAAAAGTAATATGTAAAATGTAAAATGTTTTGGGGATGATGTCTGTTCAAAAACAGTATGATGATATAGCAGAGCTTTATGATTATTTATCGGAGGGCGATGATGGCCTGATCTATACCCGCATACATATTGAAAAGATCCTGCATACCCTGGCTAAAGATGCCAGACTACTTGATTGCTCATGTGGCACGGGCAAGCATGCCATCTGGCTAGCCCGGCAGGGATACAGTGTGTATGCTTCTGATATCAGCGAAGGCATGCTCAGGGTGGCACGTGAAAAAGCAACAAATGAGCATCTCACTATTAAATTCTTTCAAAGCAGCTGGGAACAGCTACCCGACAAAACAGATCATATCTTCGACCTGATCATCTGTCCCGGCAATTCATTATCGCACATTGAAGACTTCAGATCACTGGAGCTGTCATTCAGCTCGTTCAGAAAGGTCCTGAAAGCAGGCGGCAGCTTTTCTTTCGATATACGTAACTGGGAAAAATCCTTTGAAGAAGCTTCTCTTGAAACCCAGGAATTTCAGGTAAAAACTAAAAATGGCAAGCTGGATGTACGCTACAGCTACCAGATCAATGGATGGAACACCCGCTGTTATATGTATGTCGACATACGTCAGCAGGGAAAGGAGGAATATGCACGATACACCTTTGATTTCTTTCCGGCAAGCTATCAGCAATACCGGGATGCTCTCCTGAATGCAGGATTCGATGCGGTTGAAAGGAAATTCTTCCCCGGCGACAACTACTATTTGGTAATCGCGCAATGAAGTTGGTTGAATTGGTTGAGTTGGTTGAATTGGTTGAATTGGTTGAGTTGGTTGAGTTGGTTGAGTTGGTTGAATTGGTTGAATTGG
>JBDLIJ010000021.1:0-23731 GCA_039714935.1 Bacteroidota bacterium
AATTCAACCAATTCAACCAATTCAACCAATTCAACCAATTCAACCAATTCAACCAATTCAACCAATTCAACCAATTCAACCAATTCAACCAATTCAACCAGTTCAACCAGTTCAACAAAAAAACAGTGCGGCTTTACCGGACCGCACTGTCAAACCAAAAACCAAATTCATGAGATAGAATATTTTGCACAATGTTTAACCAACATGAAATATGGTACGTATGAATTGGATTATTATCCAAAACAAAAGTACCTCTAATTTCATGCCAGAGATGTTAACAAAGGCTAATGAACGTTAAAAAAAGTTAAAGCACACTGATTATCCGTGTCATAGCCTAAATTTGCCTTTAGTGAACAGAAAGGTTATCATATTCATTATCGTTTTGATGGGCATGGCTGTGATGGCACTTGTGGCAGTACAGGGATACTGGATCAAGAATGCCATGATCGTCAGGCATGCCAATTTTGTACGCTCTGTGAACGAAGCCTTCGACGGGCTATCTTCACAATTTGAAGAAGAGTATCCACTACAGGAAGGATTTCACCTTATTGAAAAGCGGCTTTCGCATGATCTGCTGGATTCATTGATCAGGGTTGAACTGAATAAAAAGAGTATACTCACAAAATTTCAGTTTGGAGTGTTTAGCACTGAAAGAGGACAAATGGTGCTATTGTCTGATGGGAGCGACCCATTGGTATTGCTTGAGAAAGGCTATGCATTCACATTGTTCCCTGATGAACAAATGCTGGAACATGACTACCTCATCCTGTATTTTCCCAGAGAAAGGGGATTTCTGATTGGCCAGATGTCAGAACTGCTTATCATATCTATCTCGCTGATTTTGATCATCATATTTTCCTTCACCTATACAGTGCTTACCATATACAGGCAAAAACGTATTTCTGAGATGAAGAATGACTTCATCAACAATATGACACATGAATTTAAAACCCCGATTTCCACTATTTCTTTGGCTTGTCAGGCTCTTAAGGACCAGGATGTAGCTAAATCGGAAAGCATCTACGACACCTATATCGGGGTAATAGGAGAGGAAAATATCAGATTGGGAGCTATGGCCGAAAAGATCCTCCAATCAGCAGTGCTGGAAAAGAGTCAGCTTGACCTGAACAAAGAATGGCTTGATATTCATGAAGTGATCAGTGATGTGGTAAACAAAATTGGCATACAGGTGCAGATAAAAGATGGTAAGATCAACACGAATTTTAAAGCAGACCCCTCCAGGATCCATGCCGACAGGGTTCATATTACCAATGTTATCAGCAATCTGCTGGATAATGCCAATAAGTATACGCCACAAAAGCCAAAGATCAATGTGAGCACCGAAAATGTAAATACGGGCATTACCATCTCTATTACAGATAATGGCATCGGAATCAGCAAGAAGAACCAGAAAAAGATCTTTGACAAGCTATACAGGGTCCCCATGGGGAATCTGCATGATTTTAAAGGTTTTGGACTGGGGCTAAGTTATGTTAAGGCAATAGTAGAATATCATAAGGGAAGTGTGAGGCTGGAAAGCGAATTAAAAAAAGGAACAAAATTTGACGTATTTTTACCATACGAATCATAATCATTAGCATATGGAAAATGAAAAAGTGAAGGTATTGCTTGCTGAAGATGATAAGAATCTCGGGACTATTCTGAAGTCATACCTGGAAGCAAAAGGGTATCCGGCAACACTATGTGTCAACGGGGAGGAAGCCTTCCTTGAGTTCAATAAGAACGATTATGATTTCTGTATCCTGGATGTGATGATGCCGGTGAAAGACGGCTTTACGCTGGCCAAAGAGATCAGGAATATTGATAAAAAAGTGCCTATTCTTTTCCTTACAGCCAAATCAATGCAGGATGACAAGCTGAAAGGCTTTGAAATTGGTGCGGATGATTACCTCACAAAGCCCTTCAGCATGGAAGAATTGCTCGCCAGGATGGAGGCCATACTGAGGCGTAGCTTTACTGAGAACAATAATGCTCCCGAGGGAGATACATACAGCCTTGGGAAGATGGAATTTAATTTTGTCAGGCAAACACTCTCGATGAATAAGGAAGAAGTTAAGCTGACTTCAAAGGAGGCAGCTCTTCTTAAACTCCTTTGCCAGAATCTGAATGATGTGGTTGACCGTAGCCTGGCCCTCAATAAGATCTGGCTGGATGATTCTTATTTCAATGCCCGCAGCATGGATGTATACATCACAAAGCTCAGGAAGTATCTCAAAATGGATCCATCCATAGAACTATTGAATGTGCATGGAGTGGGCTTTAAGCTGGTTACCAGATAGGATTAATCTCTTCTCTCCAGGAACCTGACAACATGTGTCGTATCATGAATAATATCCCAGTATATTGATGAGCCAGGCCCTTTATCTTTGTTGGTTAACACGATGAGGGTTTTGCTGCTTTCCATGTCGCGGATATAATATGCCCTGAATCCTTTCCACCAGCCGAAATGAAAGGCGGTGCTGTCTTCGCTTTCCCTGATACGCCATCCGAAACCGTAATTATCCTTGCGGCGCCAGTATTTTGGGCTGCCCCTGCTAAATGCTTCACGCATGGTGGAATCTGAAACTAAAGTATTGTGTGTAATGGCCTGGTCAAATTTGGCAAGGTCTTCAATGCTTGTATAGATCCCTTTGTCGCCGGTAACGCCATTCAGATATTCATTCCTTACCCTTATCGGACGCCAGCCTCGATATGTATGCCCCATGACTTCTGTTTCAATATAAAAAGATACAGCCGTATCATCATTCATGTGGTATACAAAAGAATCATCCATTTCCAGGGGATCAAAGATCTTTTGCTGTACGAAATCTGCATATTGCATCCCTGAAATCGCTTCCACCACACAGGCAACAAGTGCGTAATTGGTATTGCAATAATGAAAGCCATGGTTGGGCAGGAAATATGGATCCGGTACATGCGTATCAAAAAGATCCAGCATGTTTTGATTGGTCAATGGGATGTTTTTATTTGCACATTGTTCATGTGCCAGCGACATATACCTGCTCAAACCTGAACGATGAGTAAGGAGCATCCTCGTTGTCACACTGTCGTATGGAAAATCAGGGATGTAGGTTTTAATATCCAGGTCATAATTGAGCCTGCCTTCTTCCTTCAGTATCATGGCCGACATGGCGGCAAACATTTTGGAGACCGAGGCCAGCTGGAATGCCGAAGTGGTATTCAGGCTGTCCTTTGTTCGGAAGTTTGAAAAGCCAAAGGATTTTTGATAAATCAAACAACCCTGCTCCAGGTAGGCAACAGATCCGTTGAACCAGTAACCTTTCGACATTTTTGTAAAAATACTATCTATCCATTCTGACTTTATTTTTGCAGTAACAGAGTCGCATGCAACAGTCGCTTCGAAAGAATAATCACGCGGTTCCAGCTTGTCAGTAACATGGGTATTGTTGCATGAAAAGACAATCAAAAAGAATAATACGAAAAGTAATGTAAATCTGGACCACATTTTCAAATCAGGCTACTCTAGTAAAAACTCAAAATCAGCTGCAAAAGTATGTGAAAAAAGTATTACTCTTATAATTCCTCGTGGCTTGCTGCGAGCTTTCCTAATAAACTTCCATGATTTTAGGGGGAGATGTGCCACCTTAGCGGGACAGAAGGGTATTTATTATTTGGCGCAGCTCTGAAAAATTATTGGCGTTCAAGCCATTTAAGTGCTTCTCTGTGACTGAGGCCTGACAGATCATGCGACTGTACAAACCTTACCACAAAGCCGGGATCAGTTTTTGAATACTCCCGGAGAGCCCAGCCTATGGCTTTTCTGATGAAAAATTCTTTGGAGTCCTTAAGCTTTAGTATAATGGCAGTAAGCAGATGTGTATCGGTATCTGATTTATACTTCAACTGGAAAAGAATACAGCTTCTTTGCAACCATATGTTGCCGGAGGCGATCCACTTATTGATATAGGCATTTCGCTCTTCCGGATATTGTTGCAGATGGTAGCCAACCAGAGATGGGGCGATCAGGTCAATAGTGTCCCACCAGCTTTCGTCAGTGATCAGCTTCTCATATAAATGAATGGCCTCATGCCCCGCCTTCTTCTTCATCTTTACCATCAGTTCCATGGCAAAGTATTTATACTCACGATAGGGCAGCTTCCAGCATTCCTGAACAACAGCCTCCAGCTCTTCAGGTTGAGGATAGCCTTGTTCAGCATAGAATTTTTTGGCTAACTCCTTCCTCAAAGGGGATTGAAGGCCCAGGTAGTCAAACTGATCCTTCATGTATGCACGCATCTGCGTACCTTTCTCAGGGTTTGCGTGGTTTTCAAAGCTGCTGATTAATGGCTGGAGAAATGACCTCACAGGTCCCCTTAGCTGTGAGGTCATCGTATTATTTTGCATAAACAATTTTTTTACTGGCCAGTATCGTATTATTTCCTTTTAACACTGCAACATAGGTGCCGTTCATGAGCTTGTCCGGAGACCATGAAATTTGCTTGTCCATATCAGGATTACAGATGCTGTGGATCAAACGCCCATCAAGCGTATAGATCTCAATATTTACTGATGCTGTGCTGTTGATTTCAAAAGTGAAGGCCTCGGCCGTGGGATTGGGGAATACGATGAAAGATTCGTCCGTATTCATCTCTCTTTCCTCCGTTGAAACAGATAAGTCCCATACACCCAATGCATATTCACCCATTTGGATATTTTCAACATAAATATACCCTATTGACCAATTCCCTACAACCGTAAAATCTACGGTTTCCCATTCCATTCCGGCATCTTTTCGGTAAAAGATCGCAACTGAGTCAGTTTCGCTGGTGATCAGTGTATAGTCTAATCCGCTCTTACTGTAGAAGAATCTTGCGGTTGCATTGAAAGGCTCAGGGTAGATCCCCTTAATGGTCCAGTACCTGTAATCTGATAAGCGCAGATCAGGTACAGGAACCGCAAAAGTATCAGCCGGTGCATAGTTATGGGTGACCTGGATAAAGGCAGAGTCGGTTATTTCAGTAACCTCAAGGTTGACATAGGTGTCAGGGAAAGTAAATTCTTCTGTTTCATCAATGACCATGTAATTATCAATTGTAGCATCCATGTATTTTTCTTCCAGGTCGACAAATACTTCAGCAGGGTAAAACGGTACAATAAATGTTCCTTGTCCGCTTTCACCTGAAAACTGAATGGTATGCGTTTCCCGGTACCACTCTTCATCTAAAATTGAGATTTCAATAATATTATCATCGCCTGAAAAAGCAGGACCTTTGCGTTTTTGCTTCACATAAACCGTAACTTCACTTGTGCCGTTTTGTGGGACTACAGAAAAAGAGTCGATGGAATAATGAGGTGTTCCTCCATTGTAAACCCAGTTATTGAAAAATCCACTCATGTCGATGCCTGTATTCAGCGTGAAGTTTGCCTCCATATCATAGGATGAAAGGGAAGTAAAAGCCAGATCTTCAAGGTAGGATTCGCTGGCATCAAAAAAAGTGTCATCACCCAGGTAGGCTCGTAAGGCCTGAACAACGGTGGCTCCCTTATCGTAGGCACTGGTCCCATAAGTATATTCCTGGGGGATGTTATTCAGTGGGTGATAAGCACCTTCCTCCGTGTGGCAGCCGTACAACACATCGGCATGCATGTCTCTCATCTGTTCTTTATACAATGCAGCACCGTCCAGCACTTCAACATAATAGTTCTGGCAGAAAGTAGCCCAGCCCTCATTGATCCACATCTCTTCAGCTTTATCACAGGTTACTTTATCGCCAAACCACATATGCGAAAGCTCATGGGCATAAAGATCCTCGTAGCTTGCACTGCCATTAATGCAGAAATTAGGATATGCAATATTTGTGGCATGCTCCATCGCTCCGATGGCTGTGCCTACATAGCCTACACGATGCCAGTCATAAGCTCCGAATTTATCTTCATATAAAGCTAAAATATCCTTGATCCTGGTAAATGATCCGGCTACCTGATTAGAATCTGAAGGCTTGACATAATATGTGATCGGGATATCTCTTTCAATCCCGTTATAATTATCTTCAACAAGCAAATAATCACCAATAGCTACGGAAACCAGGTAAGTGGGTATGGGATTATCAAGCAGCCAGTGAAAAGTATGGGTGCCGTTGCCGTTGTTGGTAAGTGAAAGCAACTCTCCACCTCCCACGGCAGTCATTTCTTCCGGGACTTTTGCCTTGACTTCATAGATGGCCCTGTCGGTAAAATCATCAATGCAGGGAAACCATGTCTTGCCAAGGTTGTGAGGAATCCAGCTAATTCCAACCCCCAGGTTGAAAGCATAATCTCCCGAATAATGAAATCCTCCCCAGCTTTCATGGAAAGGCTGACCATTATACAATATGGTTACAACGGAGGTATCATAAATGGAGACTGGTGATAAAAGTGGAATATTGATGATCTCATCTTGGTGTGTGAAATTTGTGATGGCCACACCGTCCACAAATACCGAATCAACCGTAAGTTGCATCAACTGGAGCTGAAAAACATCAAGATCATTGATGAGAGGAACAAGCGTAACAGTAGTAATAGCCTTAATGGTTTGCGCGTCCATATCTACTTCCTGCAGATCAATTACATATTTTACAGCATGTATGCTGTCGCCGGGGGTAATTTCACAATGTGCTGTGTTTAATCCAAATAAAACTGCAAAGAGCAGTATATTCAATTTCATGATTCCAGCCCTGATTTCCATAGCTTGTAACTTTTATGAAACTTAATGATAATATGGTTTTAGTAAGTTAACAAATGTAGTGAATAATTCATACATTTGAAGGACCTTAACAGGCTTGATGTATATTATGTACGCATACGAACATCGGGAGTAAGAAAGCGAACACTTTTTTTTTGTCATTTTTCTTAATGTTGCTGTAAGTGATAGGACATCAGCAATTTATAAAAATGGCATATTTTTAGATGCATGAAGAGGAAATAAAATCAGATAACTATGGTTAAAATGAGATCACAAAACTCACTTTCATTTCTTAAACAAATCTCAACAGCTGCTTTTCTTATCGCTTCATTGTTGATAATGAGTTCATTCCAGATGAAGGCACAGTCATTATGGTCACTTCAGGATTGTATTGATTATGCTTTTGAGCATAACCTGGATATTAAAAAGCAGGTGCTTGTGGTTGAGACAAGCAAAGCCAATTTGTTTCAGTCAAAGATGAATACCTTACCCAGTGTTAATGCGGGAGCCAGTCTTGTGAATAACTGGGGAAGAACCATTGACCAGTTTACCAATGAATTTGCTACCGAAAGAGTAAGGTCGGATAATATGTATGTCCAGGGAAGCATAACACTTTTCAGTGGCCTACAAAAGATAAATCGTATTAAAAGGAATCAGCTTTCGCTGGATTATTCACAGTTTTATCTGGATAATCTGATGGATGACATTTCCCTTACCGTAGCCGGGTATTATCTGGATATCCTTTTTAACAAGGAATTGCTGATGGTTGCCCGTGAGCAGCAAGAGGTTACCCAACAGCAGGTTTCCCGGATGGAAAAGCTTGTGGCGGCCGGAACACTGGCTAAGGGCGATCTGCTTAATATTCAGGCACAGGCAGCCCTTGAAGAACTCCAGGTGGTCGAAGCCGAAAACAGGCTTGAGATATCTTTTTTAAGCTTGATGCAGCTGATAGACTATCCTGTGAATGAAGCCTTTGAAGTTCAGGTGCCCAGGTTGAGATCTGTAGAATCACCCTCAATAGATATTACTTCAGATCAGATATATGGTTATGCCATCATGAATCGCCCGGAAGTGAAATTGGCGGAGCTGGGTGTTGATATCGCCCATAAGGATATTTCCATTGCCAGGGGGCAACAAAGTCCGGTACTCAGCCTGAGTGGGTCATGGGGAACCGGGTATTCCGGCCTTAACCAGATCTATAGTAACCCAATATATTCTGATATGAAGATTGGTTGGACCGAAAGCGGGGAGAACGTATATTCCAGTATGGTATCAGACTACCAGGATGTACAGGTGAAAGACTGGATTGACCAACTGGAAGACAATAACAACAGGACTGTTGGGCTATACCTGAACATTCCAATTCTTAATGGCTGGCAAACACGAAGTAATATCACACGTGCTAAGATCGCTATGGAGAGTGCTGAACATGATTTGCAACTTACCAAGAATAACCTGAGAAAGGTGATCGAGCAATCTTATGCTGATGCCATCGCTGCGCTGAAAAGATATGGATCAACACTCAAGCAGGTTGAAGCCCAAAGCGAAGCATTTAAATATGCAGAGCAGAAATTTGATGTCGGCCTGATCAACTCCGTTGAATATAACGAAATTAAAAAGGAGCTTACACTGGCTCAGTCTGACTTGCTCCAGGCTAAATATGATTATATTTTCAAGACTACCATTCTTAGCTTCTATATGGGGAACACACTTTCTATTGAATAATGGATGGATATGAATAATTGCCTAATTTTGCGCTCAATTCGGGCTCATCCACATAAAATAACTGCATAAACCTAAAGCCTAATGTTCAAGAAAAAGAAAACCTGGATCATCATTATCGTAGTGGTACTGGTAGTCCTGATTATTTTTGCGGTCAATAAGGGGAACTCTGGACAGGGACTGGCAGTCACTGTCATGGAAGTCAAATATGGCGACATTACTGAAACTGTTTCCGCAAATGGGAAAATACAGCCAGCCCAGGATGTGACCATCAGCCCGTATATCTCCGGGGAAGTGGTTGAATTATATGTGAAGGAGGGTGATGAGGTCACAAGCGGTGATCTTCTGGCAAAAATAGATCCTGAAATTTATGTAACTGCTTATGAAAGGGCAGAGGCAAACCTGAATTCGCAGCAGGCCAATCGTGCCAATGCAAAAGCACGCCTTGCCCAGACCCAGGCTTCATATAATAATCAAAAAGTATCGTTTGAAAGAAACAAGTCCCTCTGGGAGCAAGATGTGATCTCTGAAGCTGAATACGATGCAGCAAAAGCATCATTTGAGGTGGCAAAAGCTGAGGTGGATGCTGCTGAACAAACTGTAGCCAGTGCACAGTATTCTATTAACAGTGCCAAAGCAACACTGCGGGAGGCAAAAGACAACCTCACCAAAACCACTGTATCGGCTCCTAATTCGGGAACTGTATCCAAGCTTAATGTTGAAAAGGGTGAAAGGGTAGCCGGGGCTTCCCAGTTTTCTGCAGGGACTGAGATCATGCGCATAGCTAACCTCCAGAATATGGAAGTGAACGTTGAAGTAAATGAGAATGATATTGTTAGAGTTTCTCTTTTTGACACTTGTACCATCGAGGTGGATGCTTACCTGAATGAGGAATTTCTGGGGGTGGTTACAGAAATCGCCACATCAGCCAATACCATTGGCGTGAGTGCTGAACAGGTAACAAATTTTGATGTGAAGATTATGGTACTCCCCGGGTCGTATGCAAACCTGATACCTAAAGATAATCCAAACTATTCCCCCCTCAGGCCGGGGATGTCGGCTACTGTGGAAATTCAAACAGAAAATGCTAAAAATATACTGCTTATCCCCATCGGAGCAGTCACAACAAGAAGCGATACTGCAAATGCGGAAGAGGAAAATAATGTATCGATGAATGACGATGACGGGGAGAAGAAAAAGGACTTTATTGAAGTTGTATTTGTGTATGAAGATGGTTTTGCCAGCATGGCAAAGGTTGAGATTGGGATACAGGATAACACAAATATCCAGATCGAAGGTGGCCTGGAAGAAGGCCAGGAAGTGGTTACCGGCCCGTACAGCCTGATCTCAAAAATACTGAAGGAAGGGGATGAACTTCGCAAGACTGACAGGAAAGACCTGTTCAAAGATGAATAGCCAGCTCATTTGATTTTTATCTATGGCCTTGATACTAAACATTGAAACTGCAACACAGGTATGTTCTGTTGCGCTTTCTGATGGAAAGGACTGCATTTCCATCAGGGAAAGCCATGAAAAGAATATACATGCTGCGAAAGTTACTGTTTTCTGTGAAGAAGTGCTCCGTGATGCCGGAAAAGAAATGAAAGACCTTGATGCGGTAGCAGTGAGCATGGGCCCCGGATCATATACCGGCTTAAGAATAGGGGTCTCAGCAGCTAAGGGCTTCGGCTATGCCCTGGCTATTCCGCTTATTGCAGTGCCTACTTTGCAATCATTGGCCATGCGGGCACTGAGTGCTACCACCCGAATGGAAGGCCTGTATTGCCCGATGATAGATGCCCGGAGGATGGAAGTCTATACAGCCCTGTTTGACATACATAATAATATGGTAAGAGATACAGAGGCGCTGATCATCGATGAGAGATCTTATGATGAAGAATTGAGAGGGAATACCATATTCTTTTTTGGTGATGGCGCCGAAAAATGCAGGGAAGTGCTTGAACCCAAGGGTATGAAGTACCTGGAAGGGATGCATCCTTCTGCGTCAGACATGGCTGTGATCGCTGATAATAAATTTGTTGCACGGGATTTTGCTGACCTGGCCTATTTTGAACCTTACTACCTGAAAGATTTTATTGCCGGCATCCCAAAGGTGAAAGGACTGCGGTGATATTCGATATTCGAATCCGAAGTTAGAAATACCTTCTTCTTAACCAGAAAGCTACATTCACCAGTGCGATCAGCACCGGTACTTCCACCAGCGGGCCGATCACGGTGGCAAATGCCTCCTGCGAGCTGATACCGAAAACCATGATGGCAACAGCAATGGCCAACTCAAAATTATTGGAGGCGGCCGTAAAGGCAATCGTTGTGGTGCGGGGGTAATCGGCACCGATCTTCTTACCCATGAAGAATGAAACCATGAACATGATCACAAAGTAGATGACCAGAGGGATGGCTATCCGCACAACATCAAAAGGAAGGGAAATGATATTATCTCCCTGGTGTGAAAACATCACCACTATAGTAAAGAGCAAGGCGATGAGTGTAATTGGACTGATAAGAGGAACGAATCTGCGATGATACCAATCTTTGCTTTTTACCCTTATGAGGAGAAATCTCGTTAAAAATCCGGCCATAAAAGGAATACCCAGGTATATGAATACGCTTTTAGCAATTATGGCAATGGTAACAGGTACTTCAACTGATGCAAGGCCAAACCATGTAGGCAATACAGTGATAAATATCCATGCAAATAATGAAAAGAACAGGATCTGGAAAATGGAATTAAACGCTACCAGACCGGCAGCATATTCCCTGCTTCCCTCAGCGAGATCATTCCATACGATGACCATGGCTATGCACCGAGCCAGTCCTATCAGAATCAGTCCATACATGTAGGCAGGATGATCATAGAGGAAAACAATAGCCAGAAGGAACATCAGTACAGGGCCAATGATCCAGTTCTGCACCAGTGACAAAGCAAGAATTTTAAAATCCGAAAATACTTTGGGTAGTTCTTCATACCTGACCTTTGCAAGAGGAGGGTACATCATCAGGATGAGCCCGATGGCAATGGGGATGTTGGTGTCGTTAACCACCATGCTGCCCCAGAAATCTTTGATGGCGGGATTAAGGTAGCCCCACATCACACCGGCAAACATAGCAAGGAAGATCCAGAGGGTGAGATAACGGTCGAGGAAGGATAATTTCTTTTTTGTCTGAGTGCCCATAATATTATTGGTTTAAAGTATTAAACCACCTATAAAATGCTTCCTTTATTTGGTCACGTATCTCTCTGTATACAGCCAGTATCTCTTCATCCGTACCTTTAGCTGCAGCGGGGTCTTCAAATCCAATATGCAGCCTGTGTCTGACATTGCCAACAAATGTCGGGCAAATGTCCTTAGCTCCATCACATACGGTGATCACATAATCGAAGGATGTGTTTAAATATTTTTCTACGTGATCAGGTGTATTTCCTGACAGATCGATCCCGATTTCATTCATGACCATGATGGTTCGTGGATTGACTTCTTTCTCAGGCCTGGTCCCCGCTGAATATACTTCCGCTTTGCCATCAAATGATCTCAGGAAGCCTTCGGCCATCTGGCTGCGGCAGGAGTTGCCGGTGCAAAGGATAAGGATTTCCATATTATTTCATTTATATTGCCCCAAAAACCATCCCCGATATCGTTGCCATGATAATTACCAGGATGATATAATAAAAGGTCTTTTTATTTCCAATAACTGAACGGATCACCAGCATATTTGGCAGGGATAAAGCCGGGCCTGCGAGCAGTAATGTAAGTGCCGGCCCCTTACCCATCCCATTGGCCAGCAGACCTTGTATTATAGGTACTTCGGTGAGCGTTGCAAAATACATAAAAGCCCCGAAGATGGATGCAAAGAAATTCGCCATAATTGAATTGCCTCCTACCAAAGAAGAGATGTAATATTCAGGGATAATGCCATTTCCTTCCGGCCCTCCCAGCAGGAAGCCCGCGATAAGCACACCTGCTGCCAGCAATGGCAATATCTGTTTTGTAAAAAACCATGATTCTCCCAGCCATTCCCTGGCATCACCCGGTGTGAGAGCGATAAGAATACTTAATATGACGATAGCAGTTATAAACGGGATCACAGGCTCAGCGGGGAAAATAAAAGAAAGGAGAATAACCAATAAGGTTCCCGACAGCACTTTCCACCATTGAATTTTTAATGCAAACACCAGACTGCCTGACAGCATAAAGCCAAAAACGGCCGTAATTTTCCATTTGTATATCCAAATGAAGTGTAAAACCCTGCTCTCTGGACCTGGATCTCCCCAATTGGCAAATACCAGTATGAAAACAAGCGACAGGAACAGCATCAAAATATGTGTGATAGGTTTTCCACCTTTAGGGATGACAAAGCCGGCCTGGTCTTCAGCACGTTTTTGCTCCTCTTTACGGAAAAGCATGGCCATGATCAGTCCTATTATAACGCTGAAAATGACAGCGCCGATGATTCTGGCTAAACCAAGCTCCAGTCCGAGTATACGTGCTGTGAGTATGATTGCAAGGATATTAATGGCAGGCCCTGAATATAGAAATGCCATGGCCGGCCCCAATCCCGCTCCACGTTTATAGATACTGGCAAAAAGTGGTAGTATGGTGCAACTGCAAACAGCCAGGATGCTGCCTGACAGTGAAGCTACAAGATAAGCCTTCCACTTTGCGGCTTTCGGCCCCAGATACCTTGCTACCGCTCCCTGGCTAATAAACACGGCGATCACTCCGGCAATAAAAAATGCTGGGATCAGGCATAATACTACATGCTCTCTGGCGTACCAGCGTAATAAAAGGAATGCCTCCGACACAGCATTGTCAAATGTTTCCGTGCCCGAAGGCATGAAGTAAAATGCCAGGAAGGCCAGCAGCATCCATGCAAAAATCTTTAACTCTCTTTTCCACTCCATAGCTTTACGATCAGAAATAAAAGATCCAGATAAAATAAAATCCTGTAATTATAAAAATCACCGCAACGATCCTGCGAAACCAGTATTCAAAACTTTTGATCCTGTCATAAAAGCTGCCAACTCCTGAGAGTGTAAAAGCGATCAGCCAGGCAACAATGATCACCGGAAGGCCGGTGGCAATAGCAAAGACCGGTGGCAGCAACAAATTACTACTCTCAATAGTTAAAGGTATGAGGATCAGAAAATACAATACCCCGCTATAAGGGCAGAAAGCGAGAGCAAAAACTACCCCCAGAAGAAACATGCTCAGGTATGATCCTGAATCAACATTAAGTTTTTTCTGCCAGTCGACCTTGCCTGTTCTGATCCATCCAAGGGGTATGATCTCCAGCATAAGAATACCAATGATCAATAAAAATGGGCCCAGTAAACGCTCACCATATCCATGAAAGGTATCGGAGATCCTGTAGCCGCTTGCGCCCCAATAGATGGCAATACCCAATACAGAATAGGAAACCAGGCGGCCGAGGGTGTAGATCAGTCCATTGTAAAAGACTTTTCGGCGGTTTTCCAGGTCTTTGCCGATATAGGCAATGGCGGTGATATTGGTTGCCAGCGGACAGGGACTGATAGCCATCATCAAACCCAGGATAAAGGCTGACAGCACGGGCCACTGCGACTGGTCAAGCAAATGCTGAAGGTACTCCATGCCGGTATTAAAATAACATTTCATTAATAGTTGAAATGATCTTCTCGCTAAGTTCTTCAGGCCTGTTGACAGCTTTCTGGAAAGCAGCAGCAGTAAGGTCCACTTTTTTCACACCATCATAAACAAATAAGCCTGAACCGCTCATCTCCAGTTTGTCCTTGATCTCATTATTTTCGATCTCGTCAATATTGACGTTTTCAAAGATCACATTGGGATTATCTCCGAAATTTTCAACAATGGTTTCTTCGCTCACCCTCCCAACGGCTTTACAGGTAGTGCAACGGCGGTCGCCATGGAAATAATAGACTGTTACGATGCTCTTCTCCTGCTGATCGGAATCAATTTCAGTTTTATCATCATTGGCAGCGTCTGTTTGGCTGTTACATGAAGTAAATGTGATAAGCATCATGAATGTTGTAGATGCTATTAAAACAAATAGTTTTTTCATAGTATAATTATTGGGTTATGAACTTCCTGATTTCTTTTTCGGATGGCAGTCGCCCGCTTACTTTTACTTCACCATCAACCACCAACGCAGGCGTGCGCATAATTCCGTAATTCATGATATCCATGATGTCTTCCACTTTTTCAATGTTGGCTTCAAGGCCAGCATTTTCAACAACCCTGCAGGTGAGTTTCTCCAGGCTGTTGCATTTTGGGCAGCCTGTGCCAAGGATCTTAATGTCTAATGCCATATCTATGATTACTTATTCGTAGTTCGTAAAAATACGAACAAAGATATTTAAAAATATATTTAGTCTCCAAGAAAATCTTCGAAAATTGTTTTAGCAAGTTTCCAATTCTCCCTATTTAAACAATATTTTATTTTCGGGGGTTCAGTTTCTCCCTGAATCAAACCCGCTGATTTTAGCTCTTTCAGGTGCTGGGAAAGTGTAGATTTCGCAATTGGTAATATTTCTGAAAGGTCGCCACTATAACAGCAGGCTTGCTTTGAAAGTAACTGAAGAACATAAATTCGTACGGGATGGCTCATTGCCTTTGCAAAACGAGCAATCATCAATTGCTCTTCACTAATAATATCTTGTCCTGACATGTTTGTTCGTTGTTTTACGAACAAATATACGATAATATTAATATTCGGGTTCCAGGATACAAGGGGTTTTATTCATTTCGTTAATAAGATCGCTTTGCTAAGTTTTCACCCCCAATATAAATATGATAGGAGTGTTATCTCGAAGGAACACAGCGACAGAGAGAATTTCCCACCTGGATGTTTAATGTGGTTTGTTCCCTTTCTGGCAGCAAGCAGGTAGTTTGTCATGGGCTTCTTTATCAGCTTCCACATCATCAGCGTCATAACCAAGCTTTGAGATCGCCTTCCTAAGCTTATCAGGACTCGTCTTCGCTGTTTTGTATCTGATGGTGACGATCTTGGTTTTATCATCCAGCACCACTGATTTAACTCCTTTTTCAAATGCCATGTTCGTTTCTATACGCTCTTCACACATACCGCAAATGGCGGAGGTCTGGATCTTGATCTCTTTCTCCTTAGGCTCTTCATTTTGTGCCTGAGCATATGACACCTGATAAGATCCCAGCAAGAATACCAGGATAAACATACTTTTTGTCATTTTTTTCATAATATCATTTTTTATTAAATGTCAAATATCGAGTATCGAATATCGGATTTCGGATATCACTGCAGCTTGTACCTGATTCCCGCATAAACATTCACCCCCGACACCGGGCCCCAGATAAGTGATGAGTCGAAATACTCACCAAAGGGCTGGTCTGCAGCAATGATCGGATCTTCTTGTTTATAGTTGGTCAGGTTTTCTCCCCCCAGGTAGATATCCCAATTTTTAAAATATTTCGTTATCTGGGCATTGATGATGGTATATGCCGGCGACGAAGTGCTTCTCTGATATTCAAGCGGGTTGGTTTCAGTTCCGGGGATCCTGGAAATACCATTGAACTGAGTCGTAAAATCAAATTGCCATTTTTTCAGATTTGTAGCATATGACATGGTGATAAGGCCTTTATATCTATGTAACAGTGGCTTATATTGTAACACATCAGCAGTTGTCATCTTCACATCATTATATCTGAATGCCAGGGTAACATCCAGGCGGCTGATCAACTCATAATTCGCTTCTACCTGGTAAGCATTTGAATATGACCTCCCATCCAGATTATAAATATAAATTGCTTGCGGATCTTTGTCGAAATCAAGTATTACCTGGTTCATGAAGCTGGTATGATATAGCTCCCCACTCAGGCGTAATTCTCTGCCCATGATATCAAAATACTGCGTTAGGTTAATTCCGAAATTAGCCGCTTGTTCCTGCTTTGGCTCTTCATTTATATACAATTTCCTGGATGATGCCAGCATGGTGTTGTTTTCTGCAATCACATTGGTGGTTCTGTAACCTAATCCGGCTGATGCCCTGAGAATGGTATGCTCAGTGATCTCATACCTGAGGTGGAACCGTGGCGTTGCAAATGCTCCGAAGATATTATGATAATCTCCCCTGATTCCGGCAATTACCGTAAGCTTGTCATCAAGCGTATAGGTGTATTGAAAGAAAACCCCCGGGATGCGTTCAAAGCGGGTAAATGCGCTGTCGTTTAAATGCTCAATGTAATTATTCAGCTCAAAACTAAGCCCCGTGCTGAAATTGTGATTTGTATTACCTAAGTACGACTGAAAGATAAGATTTAAGTAATAGCTGTTTTCTTCAGCATCATAGTCGTTCAAACCAAAATATGAAGTTTGCCTGTGGTGGGTAAATGACTGCAGCATCCCAAGGCTTGTAGAAGGGCGCTTAAAGATATATCCCCCCTTCCAGAATCCCTCATAACGCCTGGTTTCGATATTTATGCCATAAGGATTGCTTGTATCACGCAACATGTCTGTGGAAAAATCCATCTGCCCTCCGGTACGGCTTTCATCAAGTATTTTAATTCCAAACTGGGTGATCAATTTATCGGGATTATTATACTTCCAGCGGTTAAAGAAATTAATTTGCCTTGTCAGGGGCATATCCAGAAAGGAATCCTCATTATCATCGATCTTTTTCGAGAGGTTTTCCCCATGTAAAAATACTGCCGTACTCCAGCGATCATTCAGCTTGATGGCACTGACGGCATTTCCTTCAAGTTTCCCATGGATGTTTGTGTAGGCATTCAGGTAAAGTTTGTCGGCATTATCCGGTTTAAGGTATTCAACATTAATTTGCCCTGCTATGGACTCAAACCCATTTACCACCGCTGCCGTTCCTTTTGATACCTGTATGGATTCCATCCAGGGTCCCGGAATATACCCAAGCCCGAATGAAGTTGCCAGCCCGCGTAGATTAGGGATGTTCTCAGTCATTATCTGACTATATGTTCCTCTTAATCCGAGCAATTGAATTTGTTTGGCGCCGGTAACAGCATCGCTGTACGAAACATCGACAGATGCATTTGTTTCAAAACTCTCAGACAGGTTGCAGCAGGCAGCCTTATGAAGCTCTGCACCTGTTATGTTTTGTGTGTAGATCGGGTCAAGCCTTGATATGAAGGCCCCGGGTGCTTTATTTGTAATAACTACCTCTTTTAAGGTGTTATTGATACTCAGGATAATTTCAATATGCTCCTGTCCATGATTTACATGTATAGAATCATTTTTGTATCCAATATAGCTCACCACCAGCACAGGATCGTCCTGCTCGGGAAAGTCGAGGTGAAAGGCTCCGTCGCCATTGGTAGAGGTGCCGTTGGTGCTTCCTGCCCAGTACACATTGGCACCCGGCAAAGGCTCTTTATGCTGATGGGCTTCATGCCCGTGTTCATCATCCTGGTGCTCTTCAAAATGATAGACAATGCCATCAAGATGGTGTTGCGAATATGAGGCCAGAAACAGGCCCGCATATAGCACTGTAAGTATTATTTTTATTTTCATTGGAAATTTTCTGTTTAGTAATGAATATTCAGTTGATCATAGAATAAGCGTTTGCTTATTCGGATAAACTAAACAGAAGGATAAGGGGTATCCAGTTGATTGAGGAAGATAAGCAGGGATTTCCCCGATAAGGGGGGCGGGAGATCATTGCTGATAATAATATGACAGATTTCCTCTGCTTGTGTGATAACATCCTTACTTGTCCTTGGCAGGAATTCAAAGTCAGCAATGAATGCCTTTTTATTGAAGTCGTGGATGTCAAGTGTAATATCCAGTTTAACGATGAATGAATCCGTATCACAACATTTTCCCGACTGGCATTCATTATTTTCGTCCGTATTACTCAGACTGCAACAAGCATGATCATCACCTTCATGCCCTGGATGCTGATAATGATTGCAATCAAACTCAGGCAGCATAAGTGAGTATTCCGTGGTATGCTCAATATGACAGGAATGTTTGAATACAGCAAAGCCGCTTGTAGTTATCAGAACGATAAGGGCAAGCTGAATGGTTGCAATATTTCGTATCAGTCCTTTTGTCATAAGACGATGATATTTAATAGATAACAAGCAAAACTAGTAAATTGTTGCATAACTCACTGATGAGTTTGTTAAATATCTGTTAAAAGTATGTAAATACTTAAATTTTAACATGTTTAAATGCGTTATAAATAAGTGTGTTATTCTTAAGGAAAAAGAAAGTGCATGTCAAATTTTCTTAAATTTGATGACGCAAAATTTTACACCTTTACAATTATGGAATTAAAGATATTAAAAGTAGAAGTCAGTGATCAGATCGCCATGGTCACGATCAGCAGGCCGGAAGCATTAAATGCCTTGAACACCAGGTTCTTCAATGAGATGGATCAGGTTGTGGCTGAAGTGAATGCCATGGATGATGTACGTGTGATGATCATCACTGGAGAGGGTAAAGCATTTGTTGCCGGAGCTGACATTGCAGAAATGGTAAACAAGACCCAGGAAGAAGGCTCTGCCTTCAGCCGTCTGGGGCAAAATACCTTTAGCAGCCTGGGCGAAATGAAGATCCCTGTTATTGCTGCGATAAATGGCTTTGCATTGGGAGGTGGACTGGAGCTGGCTATGGGTTGCGATTTTCGTATCGCAAACAGCAAGGCTAAATTTGGCCAGCCTGAAGTTAACCTGGGGCTCATCCCCGGCTATGCTGCAACACAACGCCTGCCACGATTAACCGGCATGGGTGATGCACTCTATCTTTTGATGACTGCTGATATGATAGGTGCAGAAGATGCATTAAGGATAGGGTTGGTCCAAAAAGTAGTTGAACCGGAAGAACTGATGGAAACCGTGATGGGAATTGCAAAAACGATCATTTCAAAAGGCCCCGGGGCTGTATCATTGATCAAAGAAGTGGTCAGGCAGGGAATGCTGGAGGGATTTGATAAAGGCTCTGAACTTGAAGCTGAAAAATTTGGAACCTTATTCAAAAATGAAGGTGAAGTCGGGATGAAAGCATTTCTGGAGAAAAGAAAACCGGAATGGTAGTGAAATTAAAAGTGTTGAATGTTGAATGTTGAATTATGGATGCTCACCCTCTAACACAAGCGGTAAGCAGAAACATTTATAAAACGAGTATATTATCTAAAAATTAATCATATTATGACCTACGAAGAAAGATTACAAAATGTAACTGTACTGGGAGCAGCCGGGAAAATGGGTAGCGGGATCCTCCTGCTTACCGCCCTGGAAATGGCTGACCTCATGCTGAAGCCGGAGAACAAGGGAAAGGCTTTCGTGCTCAATGCTATGGATTTGTCCAATGAAGGACTGTCAGGGCTTATGCAATATCTCAGGGCCCAGGTGCTGAAGATGGCTGAGAAGAAAACTGTGATACTTCGCAAAGCATATCACGACCGCAGAGACCTTATCGAGAACACTGACATCATTGAACAATACATTAATGATGTAGTATCCATCGTGAGGCCGACAACAAGGATAGAGGCTGCTTATGAGTCTAACATCATCTTTGAAGCCGTGAGTGAGAACAAAGACTTAAAGGTGAAGATCTTCAAAGAAATTGATGCCAATAATGATCATGATCCGTGGTTCTTTACTAATACATCTTCTGTACCCATCCACATCCTCGATGAAGAGGCTGAGCTGAATGGTCGCGTCATAGGATTCCATTTTTATAATCCTCCTGCCGTACAGAAGCTGGTTGAGCTGATCTGGACCGGTCAAACCCTTGATGAAGCAAAGGAATTTGCTCATAACTACGCTAAAAACATGCGCAAGGTAGTGGTGCCCTCTAATGACTTTGCCGGCTTCATTGGCAATGGCCACTTTATGAGAGATGCCCTCCATGGTATCACTGAAGCCGAAAAGCTCTCAGAAGGGATGTCACTGCCTGAAGCCATATATACGGTAAATAAAGTATCACAGGACTTCCTTATCCGCCCGATGGGTATTTTTCAGCTGATCGATTATGTAGGCATCGATGTGGTCAGGTTTATCATGGGGGTTATGAATCCCTTTCTCGATAAGGAAAGTTTACACAGCCCACTGCTCGACCGCTTGTTTGATGATGGTGTCAAGGGTGGACAGCACTCCAATGGCTCACAGAAAGATGGCTTCCTGAAATATGAAAAAGGACGACCGGTGGCTGTTATCGATCCTGAAACAAAGAATTATATTGGATTTGATACGCTGGCTGCTGTGGAGGATAAGATCGGCACAACGCCTGATGCAGGAATGGTATGGAAAAAGGTAGTCAGGATGAAAGAAAAAGACCCTGTATTGCTGAAATATTACAGCGATATGAAAGGCATGGATACGCTGGGTGCAAAGCTGGCCCTGGCCTATGGCAAACGTTCCAATGAGATTGGCAACGCCCTCGTATCCGACGGAGTGGCCAACAATGCTGAAGATGTAAACACTGTTTTGCTTACAGGCTTCTTTCACGCTTACGGACCGATCAACAACTTTTTTGACTAATCACAGGAAAAATTCAGAATTATGACTAAGCTAAATAAAAAGATATATATGGTTGCCGGCTACAATACGGTGTCCATGGGAACGGGAAGAAGTGAGTTTCATCCTAAGAAGCCCAGACCAGGCATTGAGCATTATATTAAAGAAGCCGGACAGAAAACTCTTGAGATGATCGGGGGAGCAGATAATGTTGACGAATGCGTGATGGGAAACTTTATGGCTGCCCGTTTTAATAAGCAGGCGCATTTAGGAGGTTTCTTTCCCATAATTGATGAGAAATTACAGTTTAAACCCGCTATCAGGGTAGAAGGTGCCTGTGCATCCGGTGGACTGGCCCTCGTTACAGCCATTAAAAATGTGATGTCGGGAACCTCTGATGTGGTGCTTACCATGGGGATGGAAGTGCAAAATACCGTGAAAGCCATTTATGGGGCCGATGTGCTTGCAGGCGCAGGATGGTTCGAAAAGAGAAAAGACGGGCATGCATATTTTTTCCCGGGACAGTTTAGCGACAGGGCCGGAGCCTATTATGAAAAATATGGTTATGACTATGCCAGGGAAGGCATGGGGCGATGGTTCAGGAATGCTGTTGAAAATGCCAGGTTGTGTCCTACTGCTCAGGAGCATGAAAATAAAACCCCCGACCTGGATGCATTGTATAAAAAGCTTAAACCCAACGGGAAAGCATTTGTAGATAACCTGAGTGTGTTGGATTGTTCAAAGGTCTCTGACGGAGCTTCAACGATAGCTGTGGTCTCTGAAGAAGGATTGAAAAGAATAGGTATCCCTGTTGAGCAAGCCGTTGAAGTGCTTGCCTTTGGCCATAAGGTCAGAGATATTACAGAAGATCCGCCAAACCCTGTGGAAGTTAGCTGTATTAAAGCCACTGCACATGAGGCCCTTGATTCAGCCGGCATCAACATTGATGATCTGGGAACCATTGAAACACATGATTGCTTCTCTATCGCCGGTGTGCTCGCAACAGAGGCCCTTGGTTATGCCGAGCCTGGTGAAGGAGCAAAATTTGTTGCCGACGGCAACACCGCACGCGATGGTAAAATCCCAATGAATACTACCGGTGGCCTTATCGGCTGGGGACATCCGACAGGCGCTACAGGCGTTCACATGGCTGTCACCATCTGGGAACAACTTACCGGCAATGCAGGAGACGCCCAGATTGAGATGCCTGCCGACCGGCCATACGGCATGACTATCAATATGGGTGGTGACGATGTTACTGTTGTTGCCATCGTGTATAAAAAGCCGTAAAACGGGAAGCTTAGAAGAGAGAAGCTTTCAATATCAGAGTCAGAATTCGGATATTCTTTTACCCTCCCCCTGCTCCCTTCCCTTCGGGAAAGGAGGGAGGATTTAGTTAAATTCCTGTGCAATTTTATTTGGAACTTTACATAATTAATAATGGTTTATTAAAATCGTTCCCCATCCCTTCTCGAAGGGTGGGGCCAGGGGGTGGGTACAGAGGGATAGCGTTTTTTTGCCTTAATACATGCCGAAAATTAGTAAATTAGCAAACACACAAATTAAAATTATCGGATATGAAAAAGTTTGCAGTTATACTTTCAGGATCCGGAGTTTTTGATGGCGCTGAGATCCATGAGGCTACGCTTAGCCTTTATGCCATCATGAAACAAGGTGCTTCCTATGAGATCTTTGCTCCGGATATCAATCAACACCATGTAATCAACCATATCACCGGTGAAGAGATGCCGGAGAGCAGAAATGTGATGATTGAATCTGCCAGAATAGCCAGGGGGGCGATCAGGGAGATCAAGGAATACCATGCCGGAGATTTTGACGGATTGATCTTCCCCGGAGGCTTTGGCGTGGCAAAGAACCTTTCCACCGTGGCATTTCACGGGCCTGATGCCGAAGTCAATAAAGATGTGGCACAGGCAGTGATCAGCACTCATAAGCTTAGGAAGCCAATAGGAGCGCTTTGCATTGCGCCAGCCATGATGGCAAAGATATTTGATGAAGCCACAGTAACCATAGGGCAGGATCAGGGTACCATCGAAGCCATTGAAAAGATGGGAGGAACACATGTCGAAACAACTCATGGAGATGTTGTTTATGACGAAAAACATAATCTCTTCTCTACCCCTTGCTACATGCTTGATGCGAATATCCTGGAAATAGGGAAAGGCGCTGAAAACATTGTCGCAGCTATGCTAAAAGTAATGTAACCCGGCATCCGGCATCAAAATAAACTACCCATGAACAAAATAACAAATCTATTCGGCATCAAATACCCCATCATCCAGGCCGGTATGATATGGTGCAGTGGATGGGAACTGGCCTCGGCAGTGAGCAATGCCGGGGGGCTTGGACTGATAGGTTCAGGATCGATGTATCCGGAAGTGCTGAGGCAACACATCAGAAACTGCAAGGCTGCAACTGATAAACCTTTTGGTGTTAATCTGCCTTTGATCTATCCGAATATGGATGAAATAGCACAGATCGTGATCGATGAAGGTGTGAAGATCGTATTTACTTCTGCCGGGAATCCAAAAAAATGGACACAGCATTTCCAGGATCATGGTATCAAAGTAGCACACGTTATCGCAAATGTGAAGTTTGCTAAAAAGTGTGAAGAAGCCGGTGTTGACGCTGTTGTTGCGGAAGGCTTTGAAGCGGGAGGCCATAATGGAATTGAAGAAACTACCACCATGACGCTGATCCCAATGGTAAGGGAAGCTATCTCTTTGCCATTGATTGCGGCCGGGGGGATTGCAAGCGGCCGGGGAATGATGGCAGCGCTGGCCCTGGGTGCTGACGGTGT
>JBDLIJ010000022.1:0-23629 GCA_039714935.1 Bacteroidota bacterium
GGAAATTAATACAAAAACATAATAAAGGTTTGCAAGAATCAGGGAATTATAAAATAGAACTGGAAACATCTGATTACAGCTCTGGAATATATTTTTATAAATTATCTGTAAATAATCAATCACAAACAAAAAAGATGATTGTGGAATAAAAAGAAGTTCATTCCTGCGCCCTGTCTGTCAAATGACCGAAAAGGTGGTTCATCCTCCATACATTTATAAAAATGAAGAACCATATTATAATTGTCAATTCATTAGCGCTATTGATTCTGGTCATCTTCATCCATTGTTCATGCCGACAACAAAGTGGTGAACCCTCAGAAAGTAGTTTTGCTGACAAATGGAAATTCTCAGGAGTGGCTGTCGAAGAGCCTGGATATACCATATGGGGAACATCGCCTGTAATGGGTGATGACGGAAAAGTGCATCTTTTCGTGGCACGCTGGCCAGGTGATAGAGTTGATCCTCTGTGGCGTTCTCATAGTGAGATTGCACATTATGTTGGCAATTCGCCTGAGGGGCCGTTTGTTTTTTCCGATGTGTCTGTCAAAGGAACCGGTGAAGATACCTGGGATAAATTTGGTGCGTCCAATCCGGCAATTCATAGGGTTGGCGACAAGTATGCTCTGTTGTATATTGCCAATACCAACCCGAACCAACCCCCACATCCCGCTAATCAGAATATCGGAATGGCTATTGCCGATACTCCATATGGGCCATGGGAAAAAGTTGGAAAGGACGGATTAATTCTAAGCCCGCCTAAAAATAAAAAATATTGGAACTACAATGCTGGTAACGGGGTAAATAATCCGGCCCTCTTACGGCATCCCAATGGAGACTTTTTCCTTTATTTTAAGTCAAGCGACAAGAACGGAGTTAAAATGGGATTAGCAATAGCCGAAAACATAGAAGGACCTTATGTGCAGCTACCAAATCCAGTTACCCGAAACAATCAGACCATTGAAGATGGATATGCGTTCATGTACAACAGTAAATTTGCATTGCTTACGACCGATAATCACGGAATTATAGAGTCAGGTGGTGGAATTCTTTGGACATCAGAAGATGGTATAATATTCAATACAAAAGAAAAAGGATTTTACCGCATCAATGACTATACGGATGTTGACATGACGAAAGTCGCTGTTCATTATGGTTCTAAAAACAGGAAATACGCCAAGTTCGAACGACCCCAATTACTGTTAAAGGATGGGCAACCCCAATACCTGTATGTACCTTCCGGAACTAATATTTATGGTGGAGATTATACAGTGAGCTATGTTTTAAAATTCATAAAAGATTAAGTTTGCTTCAGTTAGCTTGATAAACTTAATGTATATTGTAATTAAACACACTATTATATCAATCAAGTCTAAAGAAAAAATATCATGCTAAGCTGGTTCAGTAATACTCTTTTTAATCATATAAATTACAAGAACATTTGGAATTTTAAACTTCAGTTTGCATCTGCTCTTCTGCTGGTAGTAATGTCATGCAATCCTATTAGCAAGCCAAAAAGTATTGACAAGCCCCTTAATGTAATTTTAATCATGGCAGATGACCTGGGCTTTGAAACAATTGGCGCGTACGGTGGCAGCTCTTATCAGACTCCTGAGATAGACCGAATGGCATCAAATGGAATGCGATTCGATCATTGTTATGCCCAACCCCTTTGTACTCCCAGCCGGGTAAAGCTAATGACTGGTATCTATAATGTGCGAAATTATGTTCGCTTTGGCTTATTGGATACAACCCAAACAACCTTTGGCCATTTGTTCAGAAATGCCGGCTATGCCACTTGTATTGTCGGTAAATGGCAATTAGGGGAAAATCCCAAAAGCCCACATCATGCGGGATTTGATAAGCATTGTTTGTGGCAGGTTGCCGGGGGAAGAGTCGACTCTGCCAGACGAGATACTCGTTATTCAATGCCTTTTCTTGTGGTTGACGGAATTCTGAAAACGTATGCTGATACAGATTATGGTCCGGAAATAGTAAGTGATTATGGCTTGGATTTTATAGAAAAAAGTCATCAGGAGGGAAAACCATTCCTTCTGTACTACCCGATGATTCTTACCCATTGCCCTTTTAGCCCTACTCCTGACTCCCCGGAATGGATTAAAGACGACACTGCAGTTATGACCTACAAAGGTCAGGCTCATTATTTCTATGATATGGTGGGTGAAATGGACAAAATAGTTGGAAAAATAAATCGGAAATTAGAAGAATTAGGAATTCAGAACAACACCATTGTTTTATTTACTGGCGATAATGGAACAGATAAACCTATTGTTTCTGTAGTGAACGGCAGGGAAGTTGCCGGGGCTAAAAAACAATCAACTGATGCCGGCACCCGGGTACCATTAATTGTGCAGTGGCCTGGCGTGGTTAAGGCTAATTCGGTTGAGAATAGTCTAATCGACTTTAGTGATTTTTTTCCTACAATCTGCGATGCAGCAAATATTGAATTATCAGACACTTTGGATCTTGACGGGCAGAGTTTTGCCCCCCTTTTACAAGGCGACAGGAAACAGCCAAGAGAATGGATATATAGCTGGTTTTCAAGAAGCGGGGAAGTCAGCGAGGCACGTGTATTTGCCCGAAACCATCGTTATAAGTTATATGAATCAGGAGAGTTTTATGATATCCCAAACGATTATGAAGAACAACATCCCCTGAATATAGAAAAACTAGATTCAGAGGCAAAAAAAGTGCACCATGATCTTAGCAGGGTAATAGAAAGTTATCGAAATAGAAGATTGGATAAAGTTAAATATATAGAGTCAGTACCTTAATAATTTAGATTGCAGTAGCCAGGTATTCTCTCCCCACCTTTCTTGCTGATCAACCTGGCACCTATTTAACAAACTGCTGCAATACAATTCCTCCTACGATCAATGCCAGGCCGGCTATGGTGTAAAGATAGATCGTTTCACCCACTGCAATGGACACTACCATCAGGGAGAGAAATGGTGTGAGGTAGATCATATTGCTGACCTTGGCTGTTGTGGAGGAGAGCTGTAGTGCTTTTAGCCAGATGACGAATGTAATACCCATTTCAAAAAGTCCGATATACAGGCTTCCTGCCAGGCTTTCGATCTTAAATGTGATATGTGTATTGCTGATCAGGATATAGATCAGAATATAGGCACAGCCAAAAATAAAGTTTACCATCAGTTTAGCCGCCTCTTCCCGCTTGTCTTTCATGTTCATCAGCCAGTATGATGCCCAGAATACGGAGCTGATAAGAGCCAGGAAGATACCAGTGGGGCTCGATAACTGTATGTTGCTGACGGAGCCTTTTGTGATAATGACCAGCAGGCCGGTGAAGCTCACCAGCAGGGCCAGTATGCTCCAAGCGCTTATTCGTTGCTTTAATACCGGTATTGAGAGGAGAACCAGGGTGACGGGCCAAACATAGTTGAGGGCAACGGCTTCCTGTGCCAGCAACAGCTCATAAGCCTTGAACAGGATAATGTAATAGGCAAATGGGTTTAATAGGCCCATGATGGCGCTATTCAGCCATTCCCTCTTGCTGAGACGAAAGCTGGAGATCAGTTTTTTCTCGGCAGTTTTATATGCCACCAAAAAGAACATGGAGAAAAAGGCGGCAAAGAATAAAAGCTGGGCGGCTGAAGTATATGCAAGTGTTAACTTGAATGCTGAGCCTGCTGTTGACCATAGTATTATGGCTGTCAGGGTGAGTAAATATGCTTTCTGTTGCTTGCTGATCATTTGATAATGGCCCAGTCGGGGAATTCGTTCAGATTAATGTCGAAAATAGCAGTAGCCAGGTAATATGTGGCAAGGGTGATGATGAGTGCACCGGCAATATTGAGGATGAAGCCTGTTTTTGCCATGTCCATCATCCTGATCCTGTTAGTTCCGAAGATAATAGCATTTGGCGGCGTCGCCACAGGCAGCATAAAGGCCATAGATGCAGAAAGCGTGGCAGGCAACATAAACAACAATGGGTTCACATTGGCGCTCATGGCAGTCCCGGCAAGAACGGGGAGCAGCATCTCAGTTGTGGCAGTGTTGCTTGTGAGCTCAGTGAGAAAGGTCATCATTAAACAAATAGACAGTATCACAAATATGGGGTGCGCTTCGGCTATCCAGTTCAGCTGCCCTCCAAACCACATCGAAAGACCGGAGTCTTTGAACCCGCTGGCAAGGGCAAAACCACCACCGAAAAGCAAAACAATATTCCAGGGGATGCCTTTGGCGGTCTTCCAGTCCATTAAGCGTGCTCCTTTATTCTCTTTAGCGGGGATGATAAATAGTATGATCGCATAGACCACTGCCACCGTACCATCATTGATGAAGGCCGGGTTGCCAAAGAGATTTGCCCAGCCGGGGATGCGAAAGCTGCCTAATGCCAGCCCGCTGCGCGTTAACCAGGTTACTGCCAGCAGTATGAATATGATCAGTACCCACTTTTCTTCATAAGTAGTTTTTCCGAGTGCCTGATATTGCTCCCTGAAAGTATTATGACTCAGCTTGGCCCACTTTCTGCTACCCCTGCCGAAAATGAAGTACAGATATCCCCATACAAAAAGAAAGAAAAATATGCTTATCGGTAAGGCAAAGAAAAACCACTGGCTGAAAGCTATTTCAGGGGCATCGGGAAAATAAATGTTGAATATCCTGGCAAAAGAGAGGTTTGGTGGTGTACCTACTAGTGTTGCAATGCCTCCGATTGATGCGCTGTAAGCAATGCCAAGGAGTAATCCGGTGGCATATTTTCCAACTTCAGCCTTTCCGATGCTGTCTTCCAGTTTGTCGATTACGGAGATCACTATGGGGATCATCATCATGGCCGTGGCCGTGTTCGATATCCACATGGACAGGAAGGCTGTGGAAAACATAAATCCCAGCAGGATGCGTGCCGGGCTCACTCCTGTAAACATCAATATTTTCAGTGCGATCCTTTTGTGCAGATCCCATCGTTGCATGGCCAGGGCCACCATGAACCCGCCAATAAACAAAAATATTACGTGGTTGAAATAGGTAGACGACACATCTTTGCCATCCATAATGCCCAGCAAAGGAAACATGGCAACAGGGATCAATGAGGTGATGGCCAGCGGTACCGCCTCCGTGACCCACCAGATGGCCATAAGCAAAGCCACAGCCAGTGTTGCACTCACAGCAGGCTGTTCAGGATCAAGATTGGTGAAGAAAAGGAAATAGATAAACAGGGCAGGCCCGCTGATCAATCCAATCGTTTTTAGTGTAGATGCATTGTTTTCAGAATTGCGCGTTATTGCTATCATAAACTGCCCTTTGAATAGCGAATATAGATTATTCCTGAAAAATTAACAATAAGGGACAAACAAATCTGTTATAATTTAATAGTTTTGCAGCCCATTAAAATACAAGAATATGAAAAGGTTAGCAGTAGTTGCATTTGGCGGAAACGCTTTGTTAAAAGCAGGCGAAGAAGGGACCGTCGCCCAGCAGGAGGAAAATGCCCGTTATACAGGTGAGCGCTTACTCTTATTGCTTAAGAATAATTATAATCTTGTGATCACCCACGGGAATGGACCGCAGGTTGGAAATATTCTATTGGCTAACAATGCCGGCCATAAGCTGATAGGGATGCCTGAGATGCCTCTTGATATTTGTGTTGCATATTCGCAGGGTTTTATCGGATATATGATTGAGCAACAACTGAGGAACGTACTTCGCGCCCATGAGATGGATCGCGACATCATCACCATCATCACCCAGGTGCTGGTAACAAAAGACGACCCGGCCTTTAATAATCCCAACAAGCCCATAGGGCCATATTATACTAAAGAGGAAGTTGATAAGATCGCTGCCTTAAGCGATTCAAAATTTGCTAAGGACCCGCAGGGGAGGGGATACCGTAAAGTAGTTGCATCACCCAAACCACTTGTGATCAGTAATGTAGACACTATTCGTAAGATCTCACGCGAAGGGCAGATCGTGATTGCCGTTGGCGGTGGCGGAATACCGGCATATTATGCTGCCGAGAATGAACTGCGCGGTATAGATGCTGTGATCGATAAGGATCTGGCATCAGCATTGATGGCATCACAGATCAATGCCGATAAGTTTATAATACTGACGGATGTCCCTAAAGTATATCTTAATTTTAATACGCCACAGCAGAAGGCTATTGATCGTATGTCGGTTGCCCAGGCACGGAGGTATCTTCAGGAAGGACAGTTTACCGAGGGCAGTATGGCTCCCAAGATCCGTGCGGCCATCCACTTCGTGGAACATACAGGAAAAGACACCATTATCACCAGCGCCGATAAGCTGGGTGTTGATGACGGTGGTACGAGAGTAGCAATTGTATAAATTACCGGGTCTTTAATGGGTCTTGACAAAAAATGCCACTTTTTCAAGTGAAGTGATCATGTCGTACTCTTCAAGGTATATGTCTTTTGGCACGTTTACCGGCTTGGGAGTATAATTCAATATCCCCTTTATCCCGGCTTTCACCAGCATTTCTGCAATTTCGGGAGCATTTTCACCCGGCACCGTCATGATCCCGATTTCGATATTTTTCTTTTTAATAACTTTTGCCAAATCTGATATCTCATGACATTCAATCCCGTGATACTTTTTCTCTATTTTTGATTTGTCAACATCAAATACGGCTACAATAGAAAGTTTTGTCCGTTTTCCGCTAAAGTAATTGGTGATGGCACGACCCAGGTTTCCGATACCGACAACACAAACATTGATTCCCTCTTCACTATCAATGATCTGTCCGATCAAATCAATAAGTTCCTTTACATTATATCCTTTGCGCAATGTGCCGGTGTACCCGATGAGCATGATATCCCGCCTCACCTGAACCGGAGTGATATGCTGGATTTTTGCAATCTCATGCGAATAGATATGCGTCATTCCTTTGGCATGGCAAAGTAGTAATGCTCTTCTGTATTGACTTAGCCTTTCGATCGTTTTATGTGGTAAATGCTTCATTAGAATTTTGATTGGGTCGCCTGTTAGTTTATTAACAATGCAAAAATATATGCCTGCATCTATTAATGCAAGAAAAATGTTAATTATTTCACAATGTTAATAATTAACATTACTGAATATAAGCCGGATGGAAATTGAAAATGATTGGAGAGCAAATCGTTCAGGCTGTGTATCACCTTACTGTCTTCAGCCATTCATACCATTTCTTCATACCCTCACCTGTTTTAGCCGAGAGTTCAAAGATTTTGAGGTGATGGTTTACGCGAAGTGCATTTTCCCTTGCTTTATCAATATCAAAATCAACATAAGGGAGCAGATCTGTTTTGTTAATGATGCAGATGTCTGAAGTCCTGAACATATCAGGGTATTTGATCGGCTTATCGTCGCCTTCGGTAACACTGATGATCACCACCCTCTTGGATTCACCCAGGTCAAGCATTGATGGGCATACAAGGTTTCCAACATTCTCTATGATCAGTGTGGCATTGTCATTTATTGCCAGTTCTTTTACAGCTCGGTTCACCATGGAAGCATCCAGATGGCATCCGCTGCCGGTATTGACCTGTACAACCGGGGCACCTGTTGCATTGATGCGCTCGGCATCGTTCATGGTTTGCTGGTCTCCTTCAATGACAAAAAACGAAATGCTATCTTTCATATCTGTGATTGTTTTCTCAAGGATCGTTGTTTTTCCCGATCCCGGAGAACTGACCATATTGATGGCTTTGATATTCCTGCCTTCGAAAAAGCCCCTGTTTCTTTCAGCAAGAAGATTGTTTTTATGCAGAATGTCCTGCTCAAGAATAATTTCCCTCTCATGCTCATGATCATGGTGCCCGTGCTCATGTTCCTGATGATGGTGATGATGTACGTGCCCCTCATCATGCTTATGGGTGTGAGTATGTGGGTGAGTATGATTCTCCCCGTCGTGATCATGTTCATGTGTATGCACATGATCGTGCTGTTGTTCTTCTCCCGGCTTTGTGATCTTTACTTCATCTTCCTGGCCGCATCCGCAAGTTCCACACATAATGCTAGTTTTTAGTTGTAAGGTTTATTTTCTTTACTTCCATATTACTCTTCAGAAAACCTTATCCTCCGTATCTTCATCTCCTTCCCACTGATAACATCTGAATATAAATGCCCGCATTTCGGACATGGAGTGATAATATCTTCCGGAACGAATTCATGGGCGCATGAAATACATTTGCATTTAGAGGGTATCTCATTGATAATGATGTCTGCGTTTTCCAGGATGCTTGATTTAATTGCTTCCTCCAATGCAAAACGCAGGGCTTCAATGATAACACCCGAACTATTACCTATATCCAATTCAAGCTCTTCAACCTTAACTGCTTCAGAACCATTTAGCTGTTCCTCTACAATTTCCACAATGTTCATTGCAATAGAAAGTTCATGCATACCCTGATCTTTGTGCTACAAAACTAAAAATAAACTTCGACAGCAAGGTAGATATGTTCATCTATTTGAATGTATTTTATCTTTCAATTCAAAATAGTTCGGGTGAATCAGATTTTTTATTAACTTGTGCAAGCGAATTTGCTTAATTATGAATTACTTGATTTGAAGTTGGAATTTTTGTATCTTAGAGATAATTATCAGCTAAATATATTTTTCAAATTATAATTTATCGGAGGAGTTTATGCACAAAAAAGTTTCTTTAACTGTAAAATGCCCTAAATGCGGCGAATTTTTAATGGATGATTCACACCTGATCAATAACAGGAAAGCCATTAAACTGATTATTAAGACATCAGATGGAAAGGAAGGCCTGATCTGGCTGAGTTCAATTTATGGCGATTATAACTATACCGCCGAGAACCCTATTCCTGAAGGAGAAGTTGTTGTGTTTGAGTGCCCTCACTGCAATGAAAACCTGGCTCGCCCGGTCGAATGTGAAGTGTGCAATGCACCCATTGTATCGTTTACATGCAGCATTGGTGGAAAAGTAAGCATTTGTTCAAGGAATGGATGTAAGAACCACTATGTGGTATTTGAGAACCTTGATACTGCGGTCAGAAAATTCTATTCGGAATACGGGTATTAACACCAGGCAGATTGTTGTCGTGATTGCTTTTGGGCGTAGTGAGCAATGAATTGCTAACAAATTCTGGGTAGTTGCTCTCCTGCGAGCATATCAATAATACGGTTTCCTCCGACCGAGGTATTTAGCCATGCCCTTCCCGGATGTGCATCAGTGATCTCGCCGATAACGGCTGCATCTTTACCATATTCATGTTGTCGCATTGCAGAAACTACCTTGTCGGCATCCTCCTCTGCAACAACAATTACTACTTTGCCCTCATTGGCTACATACATCGGGTCGAAGCCCAGAAGTTCACACATGCCACGAACACCTTCTACAACGCTAAGATCTTCTTCTTCTATCGTAACTCCGAAATCTTTTTTTGCACATAATTCTGTGATCACGGTTGCCAGTCCGCCACGGGTGGCATCACGCATGAAGTGGATGTTATCAGAATTCTCTTTCACCACCTGTATCAATCCGTTCAGCGATGCGCAATCAGAGAGCAGGGGGGCAGAGAGCTTTAGCTCATTTCTGGCACTCATGATCGCCATGCCATGATCACCTATTGAGCCATTAATAATAATTTTGTCACCTGTTTTGATCTCTTTCCCTTCACTGATATCCAGGTGTTTGTTCATAAGCATCCCGATACCGGTGGTTGTGATGAAGACTTTATCACATTTATCCTTGTTCACCACTTTGGTGTCGCCGGTTACAATTTTTACTCCCGCCTTCGTAGCCTCCTTTGCCATCGACACCACAATCTGCTCCAGCTCATTTAACGAAAATCCTTCTTCAATAATAAAAGCAGCACTCAGGTACAAGGGAAGGGCGCCTGATACGGCAACATCATTTACGGTGCCGCAGACAGCCAGTTTCCCTATATCACCTCCAGGGAAAAATATGGGGTCTACAACAAAGGCATCAGTGGTAAAGGCAAGCTGATCTCCTCCCAGCTTCAGCAAGGCTGCATCTGTTTGCCTGTCCAGCTCAGCATTGCTGAAATGCTTTACAAATAGATTGTCGATGAGCTCGTGGGTGAGCTTACCGCCACTACCATGTCCCAGTAATATTCTCTTATCCTTTCCTGACATCTTATTTAATTTTGCGTATAATCAATATTTTGTTTGGGCACTAGGCGTTGGGCGTTGGGCATTGGGTGCCTATATACTTCCCCGGTAGCGGTACCATGCATGACATGCTCCTTCATTAGAAACCATGCAGGCACCAACAGGGTCGTTGGGTGTGCAGCCTTTTCCGAACAGTTTGCAGTCGGCCGGCGACTTTAAACCTTTTAGTATCTCGCCACAAATACAGCCTTTATCCTCTCTTGTCTTTTCTACTTTTACCTGTATGGCTTCCAGGGCATCCATATGTGCATACTTTTTTCTTAGTTTAAGCCCACTGTCTTTTAATACGCCAAGACCCCGCCACCAGTCGTCGCATGCTTCAAAAACTTCATTTACAATTTTTTGTGCTTTAAGATTTCCCTCCGGGAAAACAGCACGCTTATATTGAATTTCAACCTGTGGATTATTGGATTCGAGCTGTTTGGTCAGCATATATATTGCCTGAACAAGATCAAGTGGTTCAAAGCCTGATATGACACATCCCAGTTTGTATTTTTCAGGGATAGCATAATAGATGCCGGTACCCGTAATGGTGCTTACATGGCCCGGTGCAATATATCCGTCAATTTGTACGCCTTCGTCGATAAGGGCTGTCATGGCAGGAGGCATCACCTTGTGAGAGCTGTACAGGTAAAAGTTGTGGAGGCCTTCATTAAAGGCATTCAATACTCCTGCAGCACTTGACGGTGTTGTAGTCTCAAAGCCGATACCCAGGAAGATCACCTTCTTATCAGGGTTTTCGCGTGCAACGTCTAAAGCATCCAGCACCGAATACACAATGCGGATATCATGGCCATGGCCTCTTTCCGCATCAAGGGATGAACTGGAGCCCGGCACCCTGATCAGGTCACCGTAGGTAGTGATGATCACATCATCCCTGCGGGCAAATGCAATGGCCGTATCAATATATTTCCTGTCGGTTACACATACCGGACAGCCCGGGCCTGACAGTAACTGAATATTATCCGGCAACAGGGAAGGGATGCCAAACTTTTGTATAGCCATAGTATGGCCACCACAGACCTCCATAAAACGCAATGGATTTGAAGAAATATTTTTGATTTCTTCCACCAGCTTTAATACAAGCTTCCTGTCCCGGTATTCATCTATGTATTTTATCATATGTCAGAATTCAGTATTAAGAATTCAGTATTAAAAATTAAGAATATTTCGGATTTCGGATTTCGAATATCAAACAATCCTTTTCCCATTCTCCTTCTCCTCCTCATCCAATTGCTTATTCAGATCATTAAACTCCTCAAATACCTTCAGTGTTTCTGCTGCCTCTTCAGGACTGATCTTCTGAATGGCAAACCCTGTATGCAGAAGAATGTAGTCGCCAACCTTTACATCCTCAAGGAGCTGAAGACTGGCTTTATAAGTTACATTCCCAACACTTACCATGGCCATCTCGCCATCAATTGAATCTATTTTTGCCGGTATGCTCAAACACATATAATTTACGGTTTAGGATTAAATGCTCGTTCTTCTTGCAGCCGCAATGGCCAGTTGTCCAAGGGCTATGCCACCATCATTTGCAGGAATGTTTATCGGGGAAAACACCTTAAACCCTCTTTCTATCAGCCCTTTTTCTGCTGCTTCCAGGATATACTTGTTCTGAAAGCTTCCGCCCGACATGACCACTTTTCTGACGCCTGATCCTACAGCAATCTTTTCTACGGCAGCAAAAATAATATTTATCACTGAATTGTGGAATTTTGTTGCGATCAGGGATGCAGTAACACCACTTTTTATGTCATCACATACCCCTTTGATGATCTGCCTGGTATCTATAGATGCACTTATTTCAAAAGGATAGGATCCCTCTTCCCCGGGGTCAATAGCACCTTCGAGCCGCATGGGAGCCTCGGCATGAAAGCTCGCCACATTACAAAGCCCTGTGAGTGCAGCAACAGCATCGAACAACCTGCCTGCGCTTGAGGTTAACGGACAGTTGATATCAAGTTTCAGCGCTTGTTCAACGATATTGATCTTTTCATCAGGGATCTCCTTAAGAAAGGGAAGATCAAGTTTCTTATAATCATCTCCATACGTCTTTATCAGGTGTGAGAGCGCCATCCGCCAGGGTTCTTTTGTGGCCATATCTCCCCCTGGCATTGCTGTATAATCTAAGTAAGTCTTTCTTTCAAAATCATGCAGTTCAGTCAGCAAAAACTCTCCTCCCCATATATGATTGTCTGTGCCTAATCCCACGCCGTCAAAGCTGATCCCGATCACAGCCTCATCCAGGCCATGTTCTGCCATGCATGAAGCGATATGGGCATGGTGATGCTGTACGCCCATTGTCTTTAAACCACTCTCAAGTGCATAGCGTGTCGAAAGGTAATCGGGATGCAGATCGTGTACGATCAGGCCGGGCTCCATCCTGAAAAGTTTCTTGAAACGCTCAGCTGATTCAGTGAAGAATTCCAGGGTTTCAGCGTTTTTCAGGTCACCGATATGCTGACTTAAAATGGCCTGTTTTCCCTTGCCCAGACAAAAACAGTTCACCAGTTCTGCTCCGCAGGCGAAAATGCCGTCTGTATCAAGCTTCAGGTCAACCGGGCGCGGTACCCATGAGCGCGACCTTCTGATCATCCTGGGCTTGTTATTGATAAGCCTGATCACAGAGTCGTCGGTACGGTTATGAATATCTCTGTTGTTGAGCAAGACAGCATCAGCAATGGGCAACAGTTTGCGGATGGCTTCATCATTGTCGATGATGATCGGCTCATCGGAGATGTTTCCACTGGTGAGTACGATCACATCCTGCCTTAAATGTTTAAACAAAAGGTAATGAAAAGGCAGATAGGGAAGCATCCCGCCTATGGTGTCGAATCCCACACTTACCCCTGCAGCCAACTTCTTTTTAGACTTCATCAGTACGATCGGGCGTTGCCAGCTAATGATGGCTTCCTCCTCTGCACTGGTGATCTGAGCATATTTTTTAGCGGCAGCAACATCCTTAAACATCACAGCAAAAGGTTTGCCATCGCGGTTTTTTCTTTCCCGGAGCAGATTAACTGCCTCTTCATGTCTTGCATTACAGGCCAGGTGAAATCCGCCCAGGCCCTTCATGGCCACGATCTTCCCCTCATCAATCATGCCGGCAGTCTGCTTCAATACAAGCATGAAATCGCTGATCTCTTCATCCTTTGTCAGTATGCTGTATTCCGGGCCACAATTGTTACATGCTACCGGCTGGGCGTGAAATCTCCGGTCAAGCACATCATGGTATTCCTCAAGGCAATGCTCACACATTGGAAAGGGCTCCATGGTGGTCATGGGCCTGTCGTAAGGAAGCTCGCGGATGATGCTAAAGCGTGGCCCGCAATTGGTGCAATTGATGAATGGGTAATCAATGCGGTGTCCCTGCGTCTTCATATCTTCCAGGCAGGCATCACACACGGCAATATCAGGACTCACTTCAGTGACCTCATCAGAATGATCTTCACTCTTTTTAATGGTGAAAACATTAAATGATTGCGGTTTTACGGCAGTGCTGTGAATGGATGATATCTGAGAAGCAGTGGGGGCTTCTTGCTCAATGGTATCAATGAAGGTATTCAGACTGCCAATTTCTCCCTGCACAAAAATATTCACTCCTTCGTTATTGTTCTCTACCCAGCCGCATAGTTCGTGCCTGTGCGCGATCCGGTAAATGAACGGACGAAACCCTACGCCCTGCACCAATCCCTTGATATGAATTTGTTTTGCCTGCAACATCAATAAGATATCTTAAATATACAGCAAGGGCAAATTTACTCTTTTATCTGCTGAGAATAGGATAATTATTTGTATATTTATTCCATTATAAACCAGGAGACAATGCCACAAGATCTTGATTGCCGGAATTGCATCATTAGGTCGGGTACATGCTTTTCAGGCCTGTCGGATGATGATTTGGATGCCTTGATCGAGAAAAAGATCACTACCGTATACAAAAAGGGTCAGACCATTTTTTATGAGGGCATGATGCCTACCGGTTTGTATTGTCTTCATAAGGGAAAGATCAAAATTGCCAGGCGCGGCATCGACGGGAAGGAGCAGATAGTACGATTTGTACTGGAAGGGGGGCTGCTGGGTATCCGGGCCATGATGGGAGGGAGGAAGTATTCTGCCTCCGCGACAACGCTTGAGGACTCGCTCGTATGCTATATCGACCAGAAAACATTCTTCCAGCTGACAACAAAATACCCTGATATTTCCCAGTGCATTATGACCTTAATATGTGGGTTGCTTGAGCAGGCAGAGGCAAAAATGACTTCGCTTGCCCAGAAGCCCGTGCGCGAACGACTGGCGGAAGGATTGCTTATCCTTGATGAGCTGTTTAATGGTGAAGGTGGATGTAAAACGGGGGAAGGTGAGCATGCCATAAGCCTGAGCAGGGAAGACCTTGCCAATATCGTTGGCACCGCCACCGAAACAGTGATCAGGCTCTTACACGACTTTAAAGAAGAACATCTCATTGTGATAGAAGGCCGAAAGATCATTATCCTTGATAAGGATGGGATAAAAAAAGTAGCCAAGAACATCCCGTAACCACCCCGTCCCCCGTCCCCCGTCCCCTGTCCCCAAAAACATGACAAAAATCATTTTTCCTTCTGACAACTGTCATTGACTATTTCTGTCCCCGATAGTATTATTACCCTGTTCTTTTCAGATGAATTGAAATACATCAAAATAATCTGTAATTATGGGTGAAATTAAGCCAACCGGTGTCTTCCTTTCTTACGATGGGGAGGCATTGAATGGTATTGATCCGCACGTGCTGGATGAATACGTCAGAAAGATCCCGGGGATACGAAAGGTATGGATTGCCGGCGAGGAGCTGGAGCCGGTTCCACAGAAGATCCTGAAAGAGATCAACGATCATAAATTGAAACGCATTGTTTTGGCCGGACATGAACCGGGAATGTGTAAGTCAGCCTTTTCACTGGCGATGGCTGAGGCCGGACTTGATACTGACGATGTGACGCTCGCATCATTTAGTGAGTTTGGGGTAAGTTGCCTCCTTGAGGCCAAGGCCGTTCTCTATTGTTCTATTTTTGGGATCCCTTTTCCTGAGGCCAGGAAGAATGGCTCAGCCAGAGTGTTGCCCGAGACATTGGTGATCGGTGGTGGCATTGCCGGAATCCAGGCCGCCCTTGAGATCGCCGATAGCGGGAACAAGGTATACCTCGTGGAACGCAGTGGTACCATTGGTGGCCATATGGCCATGTTTGACAAAACTTTCCCTACCCTGGACTGTGCAGCTTGTATTCTTACTCCCAAAATGGTTGATGTAGGCCAACATCCGAACATTGAGCTTATAACCTTAGCTGAAGCAACAGAAGTAAAGGGAAGCGCCGGTAATTTTGAAGTAAACATTCATAAGAAAGCAAGGTATGTAGATGAAACAGCCTGTATCGGCTGTGGCGTCTGTAGTGAGAAATGCCCACAAACTGCTTACAGTGAGTTTGATGCAGGCACCACCCTGCGCAAAGCCATATATATACCCTTCCCCCAGGCAGTGCCCAATAAGTACCTGATAGATGCTGCCAACTGCAAGTACATACAAGAGGAAAAATGCGGTGTGTGTCAGAAAGTGTGCCCTGCAGAATGCATCGACTTCACTGAGCAGGACAGCGATATAAAAGTGAAAGTTGGAAATATCATTGTCGCCACCGGCTTTAAAACTTTTGATGCCGGAAGGATTAAGGAGTTTGGCTATGGTGCCTATCCCAACGTGCTCACATCACTTGAGTTTGAGCGACTGGTCAATGCTGCGGGACCTACCGGAGGGAATATCAGGTTCCGCACACAAGATAAAAAAGGACATTGGGTATTTCGGCCCAAAGGCCAGGAACCAAAAAGCCTGGCCCTGATCCATTGCATAGGCAGCCGCGACAGGAACTATAATGAGTATTGCTCACGTGTATGCTGCATGTATTCACTGAAATTAGCCCACCTGGTAAAAGAGAAGCTGCCTGATGCCGAAGTATATGAATATTATATCGACATGCGTGCATTTGGCAAAGGCTATGAAGAATTTTATAACAGAATTAAAAATGAAGGTGTTCATACCGTGCGGGGCAGGACAGCAAAGATCAGCCAGGTGAATGGCCAGCTGAAGCTCAGGACTGAAGATATCCTGAACAGCAGGCTTATCGAACAGGAGGTGGATATGGTGGTGCTGGCCGTTGGCCTTGAACCCGGAAATGATGCATCGGCATTGGCAGAGATGTTGAATATTAAAAGAGAGGACACCGGCTGGTTCCTGGAAACTGAAACCAGTTGTGATCATTGCGGAACCCTGAACAATGGGATACACCTGGCGGGAGTATGCCAGGGCCCCAAGGATATTCCTGACTCGGTGGCGCAGGGATCTGCTGCCGCAGCTAAAGTGTTGCAGAATATATTAAAAGGTAAGGTCGATACAGGTGTAAACGGCCTGCACGATATTGAACTCAGGGCAAAAGAGCTCTCAACAATCAGGGAGGACGAACGATGAATAACAGAATAGACCCAACATTAAAAACCGATCTGAAAAAATTCGGATTGCAGGCATGGAACGATTGTTTTCATTGTGGCAACTGCACCGCCCTGTGCCCGCTCACGGAAGATGCCAATCTGTTCCCGCGAAATGCGATCCGGACCATGCAGATGGGTTTGAAAAATAAATTAATGTCGACAGTAGATCCTTGGTTATGCTACTATTGCGGTGAATGTTCAGATACCTGCCCCCGGGATGCCAACCCGGGTGAAGTGATGATGACACTGCGTCGCTACCTTACTTCATTGTATGACTGGACCGGCCTCTCGAAGAAGTTTTATACTTCAAAGATCTGGGAGCTGGGGGCTATCCTCCTTCTGGGAGGAATGGTGGTGCTGGCATTCGTTCTGTTCTGGCCAACGATAAGTCCCGAGCTGACTGCCGATGGTGGCGTCAGGATCAATTCCATACTTCCGATGCAATGGATTGAATGGGCTGACTGGACCATGGCCATTATCGTAGCCATGCTGTTGATGTCGAACATTCTCAGGATGTACATCAAGATCGTACATGGCGAAGGAGCCATTAAAATACCTTTCCACCTGTACTTTAAAGAAGCATGGCAATTGATGTTTCACTTTTCCACACAGTGGAAGTTTTCAAAATGTGATGGAAAAAGATACTGGCTGTGGCATTGGCTTCTGATGTCGGGCTATACCATTATGTTTATCCTGATCGTGGTCTTCCTGCCATGGTTTCAGACAGAAGAAATATACAAGCCTTGGCACCCTCAGCGCCTGCTGGGTTATTATGCCACCTTCGGACTGCTTTTTGGCCTCACCGCCGTGATCATCGGGCGAATAAGGAAGAATAATGCCAAGTTTAAGTTTTCGCATGTGAGCGACTGGCTGTTTATCTTTATGCTGCTTCTTACAGTTATTAGCGGCATCCTCATCCATTTTTTCAGGATATATGGTATGCCCATGGCTACATATTTTATGTATGTAGCTCATCTTGCTGTGCTGGTGCCCATGATCATGATTGAAGTGCCTTTTTCAAAATGGTCACATCTGGCCTACCGGCCTTTTGCGATATATTTTGCAAACCTGCGCATAGCAGCCATGAAATATCATGAAAAAACTGAAATATCATTAGCAACATCATAATATACCGATCATGAAAGATTCACGAATAGGAGTATATATCTGCTGGTGCGGAACCAATATCGCCAAAATGGTTGATGTGGAGAAGATCGCTGAGGATATTGGGAAGCTGGAAAATGTAGTCGTTTCCAGGAATTATAAATATATGTGTTCCGATCCGGGTCAGGAGCTAATCGTTAAAGATATCAAAGAGCATGATCTGGATCGTATTGTGGTGGCAGCCTGCTCACCCCGTATACATGAGCTGACATTCAGAAAAGCCCTTGAGAATGCCGGCTTGAACCAATACCTGTTTGAGATGGCGAACATCCGTGAGCATGTGTCCTGGGTACACACCGACCGGGATATCGCTACACAAAAGGCCTCTGACCTGGTCAGGGCTGCGCTTCAGCGTGTGAGCTATCATGAGCCCCTCGACAAACTTTCAGTGAATATTAAGCCTGCAACTCTCGTCGTGGGTGGTGGCGTGGCAGGCCTGTCAGCCGCTTTACGTATTGCCGAAGCGGGCAATCAGGTATACCTTGTGGAGAAAGAGGCTGTGCTTGGTGGGAAGGCTGCAGAATTGGATCTGAGTTTCCCATATCTGAATTCGGTAGGATCCTTCCTTCTGCCTCTGATTGAAAAAGTTCAGGAACATGATAAGATCAAGGTTCTTACCGGACAGACAATTAGTGAGATAACGGGCTATGTCGGTAATTTCAGTACTGACCTGGGATTGAACGGGAAGAGTGAAGTGCTGGAATTCGGCCATATCATTATTGCAACAGGCCTTGCAACCTACGATCCGACGCCCATAAAAAATTATGGCTATGGCCGTCTTAAAGATGTAGTCACATCATCAGAGTTTGAGATGATGCTGAGATCGGGTAAGATACAATGCAGTGATGGCAGTACGCCTGAACATATTGCGATCATCCATTGTGTGGGCAGCAGAAATGAGGACTACCATGAATACTGCAGCCGCACCTGCTGTGGTACAGCCTTAAAATTTGCCAATCAGCTGCGCTCGGCCTTGCCGTTTGCAGGCATCTATGACCTGTATGCCGATATGAGGGCCTTCAGCAAGGGCTGTGAAGAGTTGTATACCAAGACCTCAGCAAAGAACATCTTGTTTCTGATGTTTGACCCGCAAAAAGACCTTCCTCAGATAAGTGAGGCGAAAACGAAAGACGGTTGCAATATGCTGATCAGCATGAGAGAAATGCTTTCGGGTGACCAGATAGAGGTTCCTGCTGATATGGTTATCCTGATGACTGCCGTGGAAGGCAGGGAAGGGGCGAAAGAGCTGTCACATATTGCCGGCATAAGCATGTGTGGTAATGATTTCTATATCGAAAAACATCCCAAGCTTGATCCGGTGGCGACCACAACGGATGGTGTGTATATTGTGGGTACCTGCCAGGGGCCTAAAGACATACCTGAATCTATTACCCAGGCCTGGGCTGCCGCCGCAAGGGTATTGGCAGGCATCAGCCGGGGCAGCGTATCTGTTGAGGTAACGACGGCAGAGGTGAATGAAGAGATATGCTGCGGTTGCCAGACCTGCATCAGTGTGTGCCCCTATACTGCCATAACGTTTGATGAAGAGAAAAATGTTTCGCAGGTCAATGAGGTATTGTGCAAGGGCTGCGGTACCTGCGGTTCGGCATGCCCCACAGGCGCCATCAGAAGCAGGCATTTTACCGATCAGCAGATATTGTCTCAAATCGAAGGCATGCTGAATGAGGGCAAGATAAAGGAAACTACAAAAATTTTGGAGGAAGCATAATATGGCAAAATTTGAACCCAAGATCGTTGCATTCCTGTGCAACTGGTGCTCATATACCGGGGCCGACCTGGCAGGCACTTCAAGGATGAAGTATGCACCCAACATTCGCATCATACGGGTGATGTGCTCTGGAAGGGTAGACCCGACCTTTGTGCTGAAATCATTCAGAGAGGGCGCTGATGGAGTTTTGATCTGCGGTTGCCATCCCGGTGACTGCCACTACCATGAAGGTAATTATAAATGCCTGCGCAGGTATGAATTTATTAAACAGTATCTCAAAGAAATGGGCATCGGTGAAAAACGCATCAGGCTTGAATGGATCAGCGCCAGCGAAGGCAAGCAATTTGCTGAACTTGCCGATGCCATGACAGAGCAGGTGGCGATGCTGGGTCCCTGCAAGGTGCGTGAAGTGATGGAAACTGTGTCATAAACCACGAATGTTATGGAAAAAGTTAAAAAAGAAAAACTAAAGCTGGCGGTGTATTGGGGTGCCGCCTGTGGCGGGTGCTGTGTGTCGGTACTTGATGTACATGAGAAATTATTCGACATCGTTGCAGCAGCAGACCTCGTATTCTGGCCAATAGCCCTGGATATAAAATATGCTGATGTGCAGAAGATGCCGGATGGCCATATCGATGTATGCCTCTTTAACGGGGCCATCAGGAATAGTGAAAACGAGCTGATGGCCGTATTGCTTCGTCAAAAATCCAAAATTATGGTCGCCTATGGTTCCTGTGCGCATATGGGAGGCATCCCGGGTCTTGCTAACTTCCACGACAGGGAATCGATCTTCGACCGCGTATATATGACTACCGAGTCAACAGAGAATCCGGAAAAAATTACCCCTCTTCCAAAATACGATGTGCCCGAAGGGAGGTTGGATATCCCGGCCTTTTATAATGATGTTCAAATTCTGAAAAATGTCGTTTGTGTCGACTATAGTATTCCGGGATGTCCGCCGCAAAGTGAACGTCTGCTGGAGGTATTTCAGGCTATAGCAAGTGGCAGTGAGCTGCCATCGAAGGAAAGTGTGATCGGCGCATTAGACAAAAGCCAGTGCGATGAATGTCCGAGGAAGAAGTCAGAGAACAAAAGCATAAAGCGGTTTTACCGTCCCTGGGAGATTGAGGATGACGGGGAAACCTGTTTCCTGGAGCAGGGAGTGATATGTATGGGACCAGCAACACGCGGGGGGTGTGGTGTCAGATGCATAGAAGGCAATGCCCCCTGCCGGGGATGTTACGGTCCGCCACCTGATGTTACCGACCCCGGAGCGAAAATGATGTCGGCGATCGCCACCATGATCGACTCAAATGATGAGGCGGAGATCAGCGAGATCATGGAATCAATAGATGATATTGCCGGAACATTTTATCGCTTCAGCCTTCCTTCTTCTATCCTCAGAAGAAAACTTAAGGTAGCAGAAGTGGTCTCATAAATACTTTTAACCATCAAGCAGTTATGAAACATAGAATAACCATAGATCCGATTACCCGCCTGGAGGGCCATGGAAAAATAGAGATCTTTCTGGATAAGGAAGGGGCCGTTGAAAATGTATATTTCCAGGTTCCCGAGCTGAGGGGCTTTGAAAAGTTTTGTGAAGGCAGAGCTGTAGAAGAACTATCGCAGATAGTTACGAAAATATGCGGCGTATGCCCGGGCTGCCATCATATGGCTGCAGGCAAGGCCACTGATGCCGTGTTTGGAGTAACACCCCCGCCAACAGCACGCAAGCTGCGGGAGCTGTTCTATATGGCACATTTTGTACATAGCCATATCGCGCACTTCTATGCCCTGGCAGCTCCCGATTTTGTGGTAGGGCCAGATGCCCCTCCGGGAGAAAGGAATATCCTGGGGGTGATTGCGAAAGTGGGACTGGAAATTGGTGGTGAAGTGATCAAACAAAGAAAAATCGCCCAGGAAATACAAGCCTTGCTGGGTGGCCACCAAACACATGTGGTGATGAATGTACCCGGTGGTGTGAGAAAAGGGCTGAGCATTGAGCAGAGAGATGATATCATTAAAAAAGCTGAAGGATTCGTTGAATTTGCAAAATTTTCCTTGAAAATATTTGATGATGTGGTACTGGCAAATGAGAAGTATGTGGATATCATCCTGAATGGTCCGTATGCCCTTGACCTCTATTCAATGGGACTTGTTGATGAGCATAATCATGTAAACTTTTACGATGGAAGGGTGAGGGTGGTGGATCAGGATGGAGATGAGCATTGCAAATATGCTCCTGATGAGTATATGGAGTTCGTGAGTGAAAGGGTTGAGCCCTGGAGCTACCTGAAGTTTCCTTACCTGAAAAAAGTAGGATGGAAAGGCTTTGTAGAAGGGAAAGACTCCGGCGTATACCACGCAACACCTTTATCACGGCTGAATGCCGCCGATGGCATGGCCACCCCGCTGGCACAGGAACAATATGATCGTATGTATAAGGTGCTGGGTGGTAAGCCTGTGCATAATACGCTTGCGATGCACTGGGCGCGCCTGGTTGAAATGCTGTATGCTGCAGAGAAATGCCTTGAACTGGCAAATGATCCTGATATCACAGGAAAAGAGCTGCGTGCTAAAATTGATAAAAACAAAATAACAGGAGAAGGCGTCGGGATTGTGGAAGCACAAAGGGGGACGCTCACACACCATTACTGGACGGATGAAAAAGGAATCGTTAAAAAAGCAAATATCATCGTCGGGACCACCAATAATAATGCAGCAATATGCATGTCGCTGAAGAAGGCTGCAGAAAACCTTATTGAAAAGGGGAAAGAACCCGACCATGCCATCCTTAACATGATAGAGATGGCCTTCAGAGCTTATGATCCCTGCTTTTCCTGTGCAACACACAGGCTGCCTGGAGATATGCCTCTGATAGTGAATATTCGGAATGGCAAGGAAGAAATTGTCAGGACAATACGTCGTAATTGAATAAAATATTATGCCTGAACAAAAAAATAGGATACTGTTTCTGGGCATGGGCAATGAAGTGCTCAGGGATGATGGCATTGGCCCTAAGGTGGTAAATCATCTTAAAGAAATATTTGATGATGATCACTTTGAATTCATGACTTCCCTGCTGGGAGGTATGGAGACCATAGAGATCATGAAAGACTTTGATGAGGTGGTGATCATAGATGGGATCTTTACTGAGGATGGTGTGCCGGGGACAGTATATTTTATGACATATCCGGATAATAAAAGCACACTTCATCTTTCCAATGCTCATGATATATCATTTGATATGGCCGTGAAACTTGCACATGCACTCAGCATCCCGGTGCCTCAGAGAATAAGGATCATTGCCGTTGAGATCGTGGAAGACAGGGAGTTTGGGGAGGAGCTGACAATACCGTTACAGAGGCGATACGATGAAATCATAAGTTTAATTGCTGCTATGGTCCAGATGGATTATACAGACAAAAAACCTGTTGATTATGAAAAGATTTGATTCAAGAGGAATGCTGATCATTCCTAATCCTGTGAGTACGGAAAGCATATGTAAAAGCAAACAATTGCTGCTGATAAAAGAATGTTATTGCCAGAATGGCCATAACCTGATCAGCAACAAAGCAATATTTAATGGTTTTGCCGGAATCGTGATCCTTGTCAGAAGAGGTGATGAAGAAGGCCTTGTGGCTTTAAGCCCTGTTTATGGATATAAAAGCCGGGTTTCGCTTAATGTTGATCTTTTTGATGAGCAGATCTGGGATATCTGTTGCCCGCAATGCAATGCCACACTTCCCGTATACTCATCCTGTGCCTGTGGTGGAAATATGATCGCCCTGTTTACAAATACAGAAGCGAACTTTGCCAATTGTATTGGCATCTGTAATCGTATTGGTTGTTATAATGCAGGCATACAGCACAGCAACGAGCTGCTTACCCAGTCCATGATCCAGGAACTGCCACCAACAGAAGTACCTTCATACTAACACCCAACACACTAATGAATGATGATATCCTAATGATTATTGAGTAGTGGGGATTGAAGTTTAGAATGGTGAGTTTTGATAGTTGAGCTCGACCCACCACCAACACCCACCACCAACACCCAACACCCAACACCCAACACACTAA
>JBDLIJ010000023.1:0-23374 GCA_039714935.1 Bacteroidota bacterium
AATTATCTCTTTACTATGGATGTGCTGAAGTGCCATGGTACCCCTGACATTGCTGACTATGGTGGTTTTTATTACGGTGGAGGACAGCGCTGGATGTCGGGTTATGATGAGTGGTATCAAGCCATGAATAACAGGATTTCGGATATACGAAAGATCTATGTGGGCGATGCAAAAGGCTTGCTTACACTGAAACACTGGTTGAATGATCATCTTGACGGATCTGAAACCGGAGGTGTGGCCAGTTTTATTGCCTGCAGTCCATGGAGTATTCCTATGCTTCCACCGGGAACTCCGCATGCGGGAGAGAAAGTGATCGCTTCATGGTGTCCCGATGCTGTACACGGGATGACGATAGTGGGATATCACGATTCTATCCGCTACGATTACAATGATGATGGACAGTTTACCAACGATATCGACCTGAATGATGATGGGATCATTAACATGAAGGATTGGGAGATAGGGGCTGTTATTTTTGCAAATAGCTATGGTGATAATTTTGCCAATGACGGTTACTGTTTTATGATGTACAAAACCCTGGCCGATGATATCCTGGAGGGTGGCATATGGTCAAATACGGTTCATATCGTGGATGCCAAAGAGGAACATCAGACGAGCATGACCTATAAAGTTTCCCTCGAACATAATTATCGTGGAAGGATCAGGGTGCAGGCTGGAATTTCTTCCAATCCTGAATCAAATATCCCGGAACATATCCATTCGTATACTATTTTTAATTATCAGGGAGGATGGCACTATATGCAGGGTAATGACACTACGCCGGCACATAAAACGATTGAGTTTGGCCTGGATGTGACTCCATTGCTTTCTTATGTGGACCCTGGCCAAGCATGTAAGTTTTTTCTCATTATCGACGAAAGGGATGCTGAAAACCTGGGTGATGGCCAGCTCAACTCTTTCAGTTTGATGGATTATACGAATGGTTTGAATGAGATCCCCTGTGAAGAACAAAATGTGCCGCTGGTGGAAAATGGGAGGTCATATTTTTCGGTGACCTACAATCCTTCATTTGATAATATTAATATCATTACTGAAGAACTGCCACTATATGAAGCAGGGCAGGCAATGGAAGTTCAACTGCAAGCTGATGGTGGCCAGGAACCGTATTCATGGTCACTTGATAAAAACTACAGGATGAATATCGATGAGGGGGAATTCACGGAATCCGGTGATCACCTGCTGATAACAAATAGCCAGGAAGATAGCATGGCCATTCAGCAACTGGAATTCAGTTTCCCGTTTTATGGAAATAATTTCGATACGGCTTTTATCTCATCATCAGGATATGTGTGCTTTGATGAGAATATGCATTTCTGGCCATATATTGTTGATATGGAATACTTCCTGAAATATAACAGAGTGGTTGCACCCTTCCTCTGTCAGGATATGATGGTTCATGATAACCTGGATAATGCAGTATGGTATGAGGGCGATGAAACATATGCAACATTCAGATGGAGAACAACATTAAATTATCAGCCAGGGTCAAGTGAGCTGAATTTTGCTGTGACTTTGTTCCCGGACGGGAATATTGATTTTTATTACGGTAATATTTATGTAAGCGGCGAAATTCGCTCAGTATCGGGGATAGCTGATGGTGACTACATTAATTTCAGTGTACCTGAACTCCCGCTAAACCCCGGATTGCTTTCCGGCACGAAAGTGGAGTTTATTGCCCTGGAAATACCAGATGAAATATCAATTTCTGAGGATGGGCTCCTGAGCATTCTGGAAAACACGGAAGCATCCATAAAAGATATACAGGTGCTGGTTACCGATAATAGGCTGATGAGTGCGAAAAAATCTTTTCAATTGACAGAAGAGATAGAGATTTCATTAAAAGCGGGTGAATCCGGGAGTAATATTATCCCTTTCGGGCAAGTGTCGGGTATAGACCTCATTATTGAAAACAGGGGCGCGACAGCATTATCAGATATTGAATTTAATCTCAGTTGCAATCATCCTCATGTTCAAATTACGGGCAGTCAATACCAGATAAATAACCTTGGCGCAGGAGAAATATTGGAAGTGGCTGATGCTTTTACTTGTTTTACTGATGCTGAAGTAGCAGACGGACAACACATTGCTTTTAAACTTGTGACAGCGGCAGCTGATAAGGTGTACGAGCAATCCCACTTCCTTAAAGCCTCATCTCCCTTGTTAACATTAAAGGACTATACAGTGCTTTCTGCTGATGGGGTTCTGGATCCGGGAGAAACGGCAGATCTGCAAATAAAGATCGTTAATAGTGGCAGCTGGAAAAGTATAAATACCCTGGCAGTGTTAAGCTGCGATCATCCCGGCATATCCGTAAATGAAGATCAGGTGTATTTTGGAACTGTCCAGGCAGGAAGCATTGCAACGGCAGAAGTCAGCATTAGCGCTGATAACAGTATTGATTTTGGACAGGAAGTGAACCTGATATTGCATATAACTGATGAAATCGGATTATCAACAGAATTACCTTTCAGTATGCGTGTGGGGAAAGTCCCTGTAGTTGTTATTGATATGGACCCGGGACATAATTCTGCTCCCAATATTTATGACCTCTTACAACAAATGGAGGTGGAAACAGAATATACACAAACATTTCCATACAGCTTAAATAATTATCAGTCTGTCATTCTCTGCCTGGGTATTCAATCCACGTATCACGAGATCAGCTATCAGCAGAATATGATTATGCTGCAATACCTGAACCAGGGAGGGAAGATTTATATGGAAAGCCGTGTTAACTGGAAACAGGATCCGTATTACCCTATCTTTGATAAGTTTGGTCTTTCAACAGAAGATCATCCTGGACTATATGAAGTAATTGATGGAGTTGACAGCACTTTTACCGAAGGACTCAGCTATGAAAATATGGCTTTGCAACCGGTATGTTATTTCAGGTTAGTGCCTGTTGAACCGGCATATTCAATTCTTACGGGTAGGGAGTACCCTAATTGTATTGCTGTGGCACATGATGCCGGCACTTACAAGACCATAGGAACAATTTTTGAATTAGGAGCGCTCATCCCATCAGATACCTGTTTGCTTGAAACATATATGCAGGAGGTGCTTGATTTCTTTGGCGTGGTGCAGACTACATTTGGAATTGAAGAAGTCCCTGCATCAGAGCAGACAAGTAGCATACAGAATTTCCCCAATCCATTTAACGATAAAACTAATATACCGGTAAAACTCGAACAAAAAAGTTTTATTGAAGCTGCGGTTTATGATCTCCAGGGGAGGAAGATATATGAATTATGCCCGCCTAAATATTTGAAGGCCGGGCAGTATCATCTCAGCTGGGACGGGCGCAAGCAGGAAGGCAGGAAAGCCCCGGGAGGAATCTATATTTACAGACTGCTCATAGATGGAGTCCCATTTAGCGGAAAAATGATCCTGATTTACTAAATCTGAATTCCTTAACTTTGCTATTTATTGATATACCTGTGGAGGATGGCAGATGCCCTCATTGCCATATGATAAAACCAAAAAGTTCTCATAATAATTGAAGGGATGAACAGGAAAATTAGCTTCATATTAGTCATTTCACTTATCATTTTTCTTGGCAGCGGGACAGCTGTTGAAAAGCTTGAAGAACATATTGTCCCCGGCAAAATGATTATTCAGTTCCGGGAGGCCGGAAATCAAAATGTGTCGCTTCATAGTGTGGAAGAGACCTTTACATTCGTAGAACTTAAATTTGAAAAATGTCTGTCAGCACAACTGGGTATCTGGCTGGTATCATATGACGTTCAAAATGCCATATCCGACAGGATGCTCCTGAGGCAGTTGAAGCGGAATGCCTGCATCTCAAATGCACAGTTTGAGCATTATATCTCTCTCAGAGAAGTGATTCCTGATGATACAGAGTTTGTTAACCAATGGGCATTAATGAATACCGGACAAAACGGAGGTGTTACTGATGCTGACATTGATGCTACGGATGCGTGGGAAATCAGTGTAAATAACGGAACGAGTGTACTGGGGGATACCCTGGTGATGGCTATCGTGGATGATGGTTTTGCGATGGGACATGATGATATGAACTACTGGAAAAACAGGCAGGAGGTCCCCAATAATGGTGTTGATGATGATAATAACGGCTATATTGATGATTATGATGGCTGGAATGCATATTACAGTAGTGGGTATATTCAGCCTAAAGATCACGGACAGCACGTGGCCGGCATAGCCGGTGCGAGAGGCAATAATGCCCTTGGTGTTTGTGGCGTTAACTGGAACGGACGCGTCATGACTGTTTGTGGTTCCTCAACTATTGAATCGACTGTTGTGGAGGCTTATGGGTATGTGTACAAAATGCGGTCGCTATATGATGAAACCAATGGACAGAAAGGTGCATATGTTGTAGTTAGCAATTGCTCTTTTGGTGTGGATCTGGGCGATCCGGAGGATTTTCCTGTCTGGGGAGCCATGTATGATTCTCTGGGAGGCCTGGGAATCCTTAATGTTGCTGCTACGACAAATGCTCCCAATAATGTTGATCTGGTAGGAGATGTCCCAACAACATTTACAACAGATCATATGATCGGGGTTACCAATACAACCAATGAAGACAAAAAAAACTTCGGGGCTGGCTGGGGACCTGTATCTATCGACCTGGGAGCACCGGGCAAAGGAATCATATCGACAAGGATTCCCAATACTTATGGTTATAAGTCGGGAACTTCTATGGCTGCACCACAGGTAACAGGCAGTATTGCCCTGATGTTTTCTGCGGCTGATGAAAACTTTATGAATAAATACAATGAAGAACCGGAGTTTTTTGCTGTATTCATGAAAAATATTCTATTGGATGGGGCAGACCTGCTTCCTGGCTTTGACACCTTATGTGTATCCGGTGGAAGGCTGAATGTGCATCAGGCCATTCAGAAGCTGGTCAACCCGAGGATGGATCTTAGCCTTGACACATTAAAGGTGATCCTGGCGCCGGATTCAGTCATGGAGGACACCATCAGCATTACCAACCTTGTAGGTTTTGAATTGCCATATGAAGCAGAGATAGCAAATATCCCGTCATGGGTCAATTACAGTACACCTGTTGGGGTATTGCCCGGCAATAGCCTGGAAGAATTGATCTTCTCCTTTGACGCCGGCGGCATGTCTCTGGGAACATATTATTGTGAGATGATCATTACTGATGTTGCCGGAATGCCGGTTTCCCTGGTCATTGAAATGGAAGTTGGATATCCGCAATCAATTCGGGATGAAATATTAAACAGAAGTAAGTTGTCTTGTTTTCCCAATCCATTCTCTTCAGATCTGAATATTTCCATCGAATTGTCAGAGCCCGCTGCGATCAGCCTCAGGCTTTTTTCTTTGAACGGGCAATTGATCAGGTCCCGGGATGAAACATTACTGAATGGCCTACATACAATCAGGTGGGATGGCATGAAACACGATGGACCTCCCGGTGTTTATATACTGCATGTAAGCGGAAAAGATATAGATGAAAGTGTGCGCCTCATCAAAAAAGATCGATGATGATCACTTGCCTGCAAGCCAGTAGGAAGGGTTCATAAGGTCTTTGGCCTTCCATACTTCAAAGTGCATTTCAGTTTTGTTTTCCTTCTGGTTTGTGTAGATGCGACCAATAGCTTGTTTGGTAGTTACAGATTCTCCTTTGCTGACAAGTACCTCATCAAGGTTTGAATATACAGTAAGATATTCGCCATGTCGGATAATGACCACATTATTGAAATTAGGGACTGAGATTACCCTTGTTACCTCTCCATTGAACACTGCCCGGGCAGATGCTCCTTCAGAAGTAAGAATATCAATACCATTATTTTTTACTTTAACCCTTGGGAGCACAGGATGCTGATGTTCACCAAAAGTACTGGAAACGATACCTCTTTCCGTGGGCCAGGGTAGTTTCCCTTTGTTGCTGGAAAAACTTTCTGAAAGCTGCATCTCATCCGGTGTCAGCGCAAAGCCGCTGCTCGTTTTTGAGGCTGTTTCTGAGCGGGCCCGATCTTCTGCCAGGCGGATCTCCTCAGCAATGATCTTTGCAATGGCATTTTCCAGCTTCGCGATAGCTTTTTCTTTCTTTCTGAGTGTGGCCTTGAGCTGTTTTTCTTGCTTGCCAAGCTCCTGCACCGTATGGTTTGCCTGCGATTTTTCCCCTTCAAGAGTACCTTTTTCTTTCTCCTGACGTGTTAACAAGGCTTGCTGCTCTCCCTTCTGTTCTTCAAGTAGCTCTTCTTTATGGTTCAATGCCAACTGAGCATTAGTGATCAGTTCAGCTTGTGTTCTGCGGTATGTGCCATATTGCTGAAAGTATTTTATACGCCTGTAAGCCTGATTGAAATCCTCTGATGAAAAAATAAATACCAGACGATCGTAGGACCCCCGGTTGCGGTATGCATAATAGATCATCCTGGCATACTCTTCTTTTAATTTCTTTAATTCAACGCTGAGCGTAAATATGCTATCATCGGTAGTTTTAATCTCAGTATTCAGTAGTATAATTTCAGCCTTTATATTGTTGATCAGGCGCTCGCGTTGCCTGATCTTTTGCTGAAGAATAACAAGCCCATCCATGCTTGTGCGCTTACTTTTGCTTGTTTTGGACAGCATACTGTTGGTATAGGAGATCTCTTCTTCAATCTGGCTTTTTTCTTGCTGCAGGCTGGCTTTACTCTTTTGCGCATAAACGGAAGCAGGAAAAGTGATAAATAAAATAAACATGGCAAGGACCAGGTTCTTTGGGGACAGATGATATAGATGTTGTAATAACATTTAATATATCCTTTCATACTTAGACGAGATCCTGAAAGGGAAAGTCAGGGCTTCGTCAATTCTGATCCTGGAATAGTCTACTTTAACGATAATCTTTTCACTTGCGTTGATCTCGAAAATAATATTAAAGGGAAACATTTGGCCTTCATGATCCCTGAAATCGTCGTAATAAGCATCCAGCTTTTTATCCTTGGTGATCTCCTTTAGTGTAACATGTGTGATCTTAAAGTTTTCCGGATTTAACCAGATATCCTGATAAAATGCTTTAGCATCCGTTTCATCCTGCTTGATAAATTTTTTAAGCTTATAACGTTCTGCTGTTGAAAGCTTGTACTCCTGGTTATCAACAGTAGCTCTGAATTTTGATTTTTCATAAAATTGAAAATCATTTCCGATAATAAGGGATTGAAGGATGTCGAAGTCAATATTTGTTTTCAGGAAATCATTTACAAAGCGATAATCGCCTGCCAGATAGGTCTTATTAAGCCGGTTCATGAAGAAGACGGAATCATTTGTAATCTTCATTCTTGCCATTTCAATGCCCAGGGCAGGAGAGAATGAAAGCCATATTATGCTGTCTTTCCTGATCCTGATCTGTCCCTTAAACTCGCTTAGTTTTTTATCGTAGATATAGTCGATGGAAAACTTTGCTGAGAACCAGTCAAAGTTGAGCTCATTTTGTGCCAGTTTATCAATCAGATAAACTGACCGGGCATCTTTGAGCGGTTCTTTGATAATATGCCTTTTTGTAGTACATCCTCCTGCAATACCGGATAAAAAGATGATGACAAGAACAATTTGCCATCTGAACAGATATGTGCTATAGTGTATTAAGCTATTCATACAAAACACCTTCGTTTGCTTTTTTTTCGAGGTATTCAGAAGCACCCTCCCCGGCCTTGAGTGCTTTTTCCCAATATCTTTTAGCCTCTTCTTTTCGCTTAAGCTTATACAGTACATCACCATAATGTTCAAGTACTTCGGCATTATCTTTATTATGGTTTTCGATGGCCTTGCCTATCCATTCAAGCGCGCTTTCATATTCTCCGAGATTATAGAGAACCCAGCCGTAAGTATCTTGATTTGAAGCGTTTTCCGGATCCAGCTCAGTAGCTTTCCTGGCCATTTCCCGGGCTTTTTCAAGTTCCTCTCCATTCAGCGAAAGATAATATGCATAATTATTCAGAACGATGGAATTCTCGGGATTGATCTTCAAAGAAGCTTCATAAGCCTCAAATGCTTTTTCGTCTTTCCCTACCTGATGATAGGCATCACCCAGATAATTGTAAAACTCCGCAAGGAGCAGATCATTGCGTACGACAAACTTAATGCCTGTTTCAAGATCGTGGATCATTTGTTGGTGATCTTCGAAGTTGTAGCTGGCCACAGCGGCAAATAGGTAGGGCAAAGGTTGTTGTGGGAATAGTTCGATCGTCCGCCGGCATTCATCACGCATGGCTTCAAAATCTTTGAGGTTGGACTCGGTAAAAAGTAATTGTTCCCATACAACATACTTACTGCTGTCGAGTGTTATTACTTTACGAAGTGCATGCCTTGCAGATTCCCATTCTTCATTCTGGTAATAGAGGTCGGCCTGGATGCTGAAGGCTTTTGCTTCCCAGGGATGCGTTTCTACAAGAATGCCTGCCAGCACCATTGCTTCCTCCTTTTGTTCATCATAATACTCCTCAACAGTATAATATGCAATAAGGATTTGTACCTTGGTGTCGATGTCCAGATAGGGATTTGCAAAACCGAGTTTCAGGTGTTCAAAAGATTTTTTATGCTCTCCCCGCTTTCTGTAATAATCAGACAGAGAAATCTGGATATAGGTATTTTCCGGATCCTCTTCAGCAATGGCCAGATAGGTTTGAAGGGCTTTTTCATCGTAGCCATTAGACATATACAATTCTGCCAGAATAGACTTAAATTTTGATTCTTCAGGCCAGGCTTCACAAAGCCTTTCAATTTCCCGGATAGCCTTATCAGGCTTCTCCATCCTTAACCAGATCTTTTGCTTCTGAATGGAGATCTCTTCTGTAAAGCCAATTTTTTCTTCAATGATATCATATGTATGTATCGACTTCTGGTAATTGCCAACCAGTAAATGGGAAAGTGCCAGATCATACAGATACTCCAGGTTGCCAGGATGCAGCTTTACCAAGGTCTCCATCACATCAATGGATTTGTCAAACTGCAGGTTTTCCTGATAAAGCTCGGCGAGTAGTTTCAGGTACCAAATATTTTCAGCATCATTTTCAGCAGCCTTTTCCGCCCATTCAAGCGCCTCTTTGTTTTGATTGTTGATCCTGGCAATTCTGGCCAATTCGTACATGGAAGCTCCATCCGCGGCATCAATTTCCAGGCATTGTAAAAACAGCTCCTTAGCTTTATCATAATTACCAAGCAGCTTTTGAGTGTTCGCCTCAAGAAAGATGGCGGTATTATCCTGGCTTTTATCTTTTTCCTTGCGGTTACTTCTTTGAGATGTTCCAGACAAAGGAAATAGTATTAATGCAGAAAAGAAAAGAATTATATAGAGAGGTTTTATTTTATTTAAGCATGCAGTCATATTCATAAACTCCGTTAAGGTATCAGGGTCTCGCAACAGCGGACAAAGATCCGGCCAAAATTACTAATAATATCCTTTCATAACTCCGGATGCCATTTTCATGCCAGGGCGCCCGGGGGCTATACTTAATTTGATTTTTATTTTCTGACAATCAAGGGAGTGGATATAGTATTGCTTTCATGTAAAGCACGGTCAAGGATATATGCCTCGAATTTTATGGTATCAAAATCAGAGTTGAAATTATACATAAACAGCGTGTCATGAATTTCCCCGTTTATGGCTTTATTGGTTCCCTGCGGAGTAAGATCCGGTATCCGGGCACTGAGTGAAAGGGTGTCAAATTCTTCTGTGTCGGGGTTATACCATAGAATTGGCACTTTTGCCAATTCTCCGTTTTGCAGTTCGAAAAAGCTGATAATAAGATTGTAATGATAATCTGAGGATGCATCATAGGGAGGGAAGGTATCACTGCTGTTCAAGCCAATATCCCCGTCACCGTCTTCGAAGCTAAAACTTAAAACACCCCGGTCATAGATTTCAAGGTCAGGGTTATAGATTTTCTCAAAATTTATAAATTCTATCCTGGGTATCTCTGAGAACTTTTCAACCTTTTTACAGGATCCAAACCATAAAACAACAGCGATTAAAACAAATAAGACTATTTTTGAATGACGCCTCATGTGGTATTAATTTAAAAGTAAAATTACTAAAAAATCAATCTTGTCTCCTATTTTCAATATTGAAAGCTTTGCCGATAGTATCTTTAAGATTCGTTCGATACAGGAGTTTAACGGTCTTTCACTAGAATTATTTCATTATCAATGCCGGGAAAACAAGGTGTATGCTGAGTACCTGGCTCATCTCGGAAGGGATGTTGAAGAGACGGAACATTACAATAGGATACCCTTTTTACCCATCGCTTTTTATAAGTTGCATAAGATTGTTTCCGGGAATATGCCGGAAGATAAAATATTCCTTAGCAGCGGAACCGGTGGCATGCAATCGAGCAAGCATTACATACTGGATCTGGCCCTATACAGGCGTAGTTTTATGGAAGGATTTGAAAGCTTTTATGGTGATCCGGCATCCTATGTTTTCCTTGGCCTTCTTCCCTCTTATCTTGAAAGGGAAGGCTCCTCACTGGTATATATGATAGAGAAGCTTATGGAGGCCGGCAAACATGAGGAAAGTGGGTTTTTCCTGAATGAGCATGATCGCCTGGCCGGCATTCTTAAATCCTTATCATCCTCCGGAAAACCTGCGATCCTGATCGGGGTATCTTTTGCCTTATTGGATTTTGCTGAATCCCAAGGCTTTTCGTTGGGGGATAATATTATCATCATGGAGACCGGGGGCATGAAAGGGCGGCGGGAAGAGATCACACGTGAAGACTTGCATAAACGCCTTCAGGAAGGGCTTCATACCACCCACATTCACTCTGAGTATGGGATGACGGAACTTCTTTCACAGGCATATTCAAAAGGAAGTGGGCGATTTTATCCTCCACCCTGGATGAAAATCCTTATCCGCGACATACAGGATCCGTTTACCTTATTACCTCCCGGCCGAAGCGGAGCCATCAACATCATCGACCTGGCAAATATTCACTCCTGTGCCTTTATCGAAACACAGGATATTGGCAGACTGTTTCCTGACGGGTCTTTTGAAGTGCTTGGGCGCACTGATACCAGCGATATCAGGGGGTGTAGTTTGTTGATCAGTTAAGGACTGACACCAAGTGAATTGACAGTTGACAAAAAAAAGAGGCAGCCCTTTTGAGGCAGCCTCTTCACATATATTTTGGTTTCTTATCTGCTTAAAAGAATTTTACGAACGGCCGTACCCTTGTCGTGGTTTACCTTAACAAAGTACATGCCCTGCTGATATTCACCAAGATTGATCCTGCTGCTGAATCCGTTATTTACCATTGATCCGGTTTCGGTATAGATCAGTGTTCCTGTAATATCGTAGATCCTGATATTGATAATCCCCAGCTCTTCACCTTTAAGTTCAATATTGAATTCCCCACTGTTAGGGTTAGGGAAAATCGCCAGCTGCTGATCATCATCCAGCTCAGCAACCGAGGTAAAGTTGTCAACCATAACCTCAAAGCCTTCTGAGAGCGCTCCATCCCCACAGGTATTCATAGCCCTGACAAAGATGGTTGCAGTGCCCAGGAATGAATTATTCCAGCTAATGGTGCCTGTAGTTCCCATGCCGGCAAAGCTACCTGCTTCTATAGGATCAACGCTCCAGTCATAATAATCAGCATATTGAACGGGTTCTGTAGTATACTCTGAACTTGTGATGTAATAAGTATTCACAAAGTCGGGGCCCTGAGGCAGGTCTGCGGTTCCGGGTTCAGTACGGAAACTCAGGTTCATATCGTCGTCGACGGTATCATTTTCCTCTCCGATTGCTTCAAGGCTGAGCATCACCCAACCATTATTAAAGTCGTCGGTGCTTGGAGTATAGATAGGATCTTCGATCGTTGGATCGTCAAAGGTACCGGTGCCCGAAGTCGTCCACGCTAGTGATACATAGGCAGTGGCCTGAGCATCACACTGGAAATCCTCGCCGACACAACTTTCGGCGTCAAAACCTGCAAAAGCAGTGAGCGTCATTAGTGGAGGGAATTCAATGAAATCAACCCAGGCACAATCATCACCTGATGAAAGTGAACTGTTCTTGTCATATATCCATTTAAAAGTATGGATTCCTTCTTCAACAAAATACTGTGCAGGCAGGTAACCATTTCCGATGCCTGACCACTCATCCATCAGGTTGTTGTCGATATAAAATACCAGTTTATCTGAAACTTCAGAAGATGTCTTAACATAGAAATAGATGGTGTCGGCAAACATAACCTCTGTTGTTATATAAAGCTGAGAGCTTTCATTGTCGACGATATTTCCTGACTGTGCATGATAGCTTCCTTCAAAAGGATTGTACATGTTGGTATTCCAGTCTTCCTCACCACCCATTTGCCATTCAAACTTTTCAAAACCATTGGTTTCCCAGTCTTCAACGATAATACCGATCTTTTCTGAGAAACTTAATAATTCAGAAAATGGGACTGAGGATAATTCATATTCGAAGTCGGCATAGAACACACCTTCAGGAGCGTCAGGGTCTACTTCAATTTCAAATTCTGCCCATTGAAACCCGAGAAGCCCCAGGGTACCTAATGAATCATAGTCATTCAGGAATGTAAGGTAGGGACTTGTTGATTCAAGATAGCCCACACTATTTTCGGCCGGACAATGGCCTATGTTATTATTTTTAACTTTAATGGTCAGGGTCTCGCCCGGATCGATCCTGCCATTTCCATTTCCACTTGCATTGTCATCTATGACATATTCAATGATGTTAATGATAGGGGCGCTGAGCACAAGCTCAAATGAAGTGAGCCATTGTTCTTTAGAGTCATCATTGATCTCCATGTCGATAACGGCAATGTGTTCGTCAGGTACCCAATCGGCAACCTGGATAGAAAATGCACTGTCAAGCGTTACAAGTGTATTGCCCGGGATATTCCCCCATATACCTTCCTCATCAACAATTGTAATATACTGATCGCCTGAACTGATGGTAGCATTTACATTCTGGCCTTCATCCAGGCCAATATTTTCAAGCGTAACATCCAAACTGATAAATTCCATAAAGTCGGCAAAACCATTATTATTACCTGTTTGGTCATCAATAGCAACATCATCAAGAATGAAATATGAACCTTCCTGAGGTATTATGGGTATTTCAGTAATATAAGGGAGATGGTTGTGTGCAGAGACTACGATATGGGCTGTGCCCGGTGTTTGAACAGATCCGCCGAAATTTACTATTGCTTCCCCTGTAGCATCTGTAAAAGCGATAGCATAAAGTGACATATCATCATTACTGATGCAAACCCTTGCGTTAGCGACAGGGTTACCGTCATAGCTTACATTAACGGTAAACTCTGACAATCCGAGGAACAGGGTTGGAAGATGGTCAACAAGCATTTCAGTAGGTTGCAGTGTCCAGGGTTCCAGGGATGCATCACCCAGCCAGAGGTATGTCCTGACATTAGAGCGACCGATGCTGCCATGAACATTCAGCACTGTAACGTTAGCATAGTTGGTAACATAGCCAATGTTATAAATTCCTTCATTGAATACTGCTTTGTACATTTCCTTGTCATAATCATGATTTGGAATTGTGTATGAAGGAATGATGGCCCCATTGATAGCAACGGCCGCCACAGGTGATTTCATGAAGGATTCGCATAAACAGTCACTAGGATAGGCAACAATATCCATATTATCACAGCATACATCGAATAAAACAAAAAGTTGGTCATCATTGGTCAATTGCTGAATGTGCGTATTCGTAAACGATCCGCTTGCCCCCCAATCCCAGAATTCTGTGGCGCTGCCATGACCCCGGTAATTGAAGATTCCGCATGAATTATTGTTTACGTAGTCGATGATGGTTTGATTTGTTGCTCCGGCTCCGCCATAACATTCAGTAAAAATGGGTGTTTGTAAAGCATAGCTGAAATTTTCAATTTCATTCTTACATTGAGTGTATTTCGCCGGGTAGTTTTCTTTGTGGGCAACAAGAAGTGTATTTTCTGCCCAGTTTGTGGATGCATCAGGCGACTGATAGTGTGATAATGTCTTATCGAGCTGAAGCTCAAGTTCACTAAGATCATCGTAGGTATAACGTCCGATGGCCAGGTCAGCATAATGATCGTCGGGTCCATCAACACAAACGTACCAGGTGTCAGAATAGGACGGATCCCCCCCACCCGGAGCCCACCAGAACATGGGTACTTCATCCGGTCCGCCATTATTACCACCATTCGGGTAAGCATCACCTACCATCAGAACATATTCCAGGTTATCACTATTGTATAATGAAGTGATATAGTCTTTAAACTCCTGAGGGGTATTAAAGCCTGTTTCCATGGTCTTGACCTCAACCGGGAATCCCTGCCTGTTTTTCCATTCAATGAATGGTTCAAGTGTTGAAAGGGGGTTGGTATTGGTAATGATCAGGTATTTGATATCAGAATCATCACGTGTATTTTCAACACTATAACCCATAGATTCAAAATTGATGATCTTGCTATTGTACATCTTATAGAAATAGTCTGAAATGTTTTTATCCCTGTTCAACACCACTTCAGTATCAGTTCCATAAAAATCAACCCTTATCTTCATATGGGTGATTGCCTTTAGTTGTCTGCTTGCAGCTGTGTACTCAAAAGGACAAATATGCAAACCTGACACTTTAACATCTCTCCAGATCCCAGGCCTGTTGGTGTTGGCCATTACATCAGGATAAACCTGGTCCTGAGCATAAAACGCTTCGTCAATGTCAAAGCCTGTATATTGCCCGTTCAGGATATCCTTAGACGGTGTTTGTGAAGGATAGACGAGTATGTTTTCAAGTGTAATCGATTCCTGCTCGAGGATTTTTACTTTCACAAGTTTATCATCGGGAAGACCAATAATCTCACTGATTATGGGCAGTTCCGGCAGTCCTACTTCGTACAGGCTTTGCCATGCTTCAAAGCTAAGTTTTTGATAGGTAATGCCATCATGGATGATATCCTCCGAGAACATTCCGGGAATAGTGATATCTATGGTTAAGCCGCTCATATCCTGTTTTTCAACGTTCAGGATGGGATAAGCGGGATCTGAACCGTAAAACGGAATCCAGTTATCTTGAGAATAGATGCCCTGGTTAATCAGGATTGCAATTACAAACAGTAATAAATTTAGTTTTTTCATAGGAAGCATTGTTTGATGATATTGTTTCAAAATTGTATTCAGGGCATGAAATTATATATAATCCCTATAGGAAACTGTTAAAATAGAGTTAAATAGCATCTGGAAACCTTATTTAGAAAGTTTCCAGATAGCTGTCGTATAATAGATTGCGTAAAATAACGTAGTACATTAAGAACCCTGTGGTAAATACTCTATGGGGCTCTTAATTAAGATAGAGAGAGCTTCTGATTAGCCCAAAGTGATTCCTTACACTTAGAATTTAAATGTTGCCCCTACCGTAAAGATAGAAACATTCCATCCCAGCTCGGCAAAAGCAGCAAGTGCGGGAGTGAAAAACCAGCGGGCACCGACGTAGCCACCAGCATGGGGGCCATTGATTGTTTCACTAAATTCCCACCATTCCCAGCCGGGAAGGTAATCAACTGTGCTGTTGCCAAAGTAGTATCCCAGGATAATTCCGGCATACGGATCGAATTTCTCATGGAAAATGAAATGATAATTAGCCCTTGCGGCTAGCAGGAAGTAATTGATTTTCACCGTTCCATAGCCAAAATCTTTTTTTGAGCCACCATAGCCGGCAAGTCCTCCGGCACTGATCACTCCATGCATACTGCTACCCATTGGTATTTCAACGATACCAAGTTCATAGGAAGCTGAAATGCTGGGGAAGCCCATGTTATAACCGCCATAAATGGTGTTGCCAAATCCAAGGCCTACGTTCACGGCTGAACTCCCTTTAGCAAAATTGTCGTTTTGACTTTGAGCTGTCATAAAGAACAGCATACATGCTACAAATAATAAGTTGATCTTTTTCATGCTTAATAAATTTTGGTTTTTAATCTTATACTTAATACAAATATAAGAAATATTAATATGAATTATAAAAAAAAGCTCCTCCGGGAGTCCCGAGGAGCTTTTTGAATATATTAAGATAATTTATTTCTGTATTAAGATACGTGAGGTATAAATACCCAGGTCGCTTTCAACAACCATCATATAGATTCCTTCTGCTTCACGTGAAATGTCAATGATCTTGCTGAAATTACTACTTACCCGGAGATCCTGCTCCTGGTATACAGTATGGCCGATGGCATTTACTATACGAACATTGACCTTATCAACAGCTTCGGTGGCAAGCTCAAGTGTAAAGCTTCCCTTGTTCGGGTTTGGATAAACTGCAAGCCCGAGGGTCCTGGCCAGTTCATCAATACCATAAGAGCTTTCCAGGGTCACGGTGATCTCATCAGAATATTCACCGGGGCACTCCCCATTAAGTCCTCTCACCTGAACGCCTACATCGCCTTTATATGAATTATCCCAGGTAATGGTCACATCCATTCCAATTACTGCCATATCTGTGTAAGCAGTAGAAGGAGTGATCATCCAGCCATAGTTGTCGGCATTTGTGGCGCCTGTTGTTGAATATACTGATGTAGGATTGTCATCGCTATTCACAAAGGCAGGTCCTGTCGGAGCAGCAGCCTGGTCAGGATCAGGAATAATATCAACCTGTGTAGCACCGGTTCCAACATTATCGCAACCACCTGCATCTGCAACTGATGTAACAGCATATGTTGTGCTGCTTGTTGGGTTTACGATAAGTGTAAACGGTGAAGTATCGGCATTGTAAGTTTGGTTATCGATCTCCAGTGTCCAGGGTGCGATTCCTGTCAGTGCAACAGATAACTCAACATCAGCGCCTGAGCAAACCGATGCTGATCCTGTCATTGTTGCAGAAGGTGCAGCATTTACCATTACCATTAACGAATCTGACTGTGGTCCGATTCCGGTATTATTCATACCACATACTTTTACATAAGCCGCGCCAGTATAATCACCTGACCAATCAATAGAAACTGCTGTATCAGAGCCATTGACCAATCCGGCTTCTTCCGGCTCAATGATCCAGTAATAGAAATCAGCTCCATCTACACTATTGGTTATATATGGAACATTGCTGGCGGCACATACTTCATCATCACCACCAGGCATCCCCGGTGCTTCCGTAACTTTACGGATACCAAAGAAGTTCAGGTACCTTTCCATCAGTTCCATTTTTGTATTTACGCCTGATCCATTGGCAAGTCCTCCAAACTCAAATGAACATCCAATTGTTCTGTAGTCACCTGCGTGATAAGCAACCCCGGCAAAGTAAGCCGGACTGTTGTTCTCAAAAATTTCAAAGGCAGGAGAAATGGCGGCAATATGGTCGATATAATTATTATCCCCACCATAATTAAACGACATGCCCTCGGTAAATGAACCGGCCTGGCCGTTTAGTACATTAAGGTCGCCACTTCCATCTGCAATTTTATTGATTTTAAACATAGGATGAACTGCTGTCACCGCATCGTAATACCAGGTGTCACCACCTTCCATATACACATTTCCTCCGTCATTCAGGAAGTCGGCAAGCTCCTGTCCCTGGTTTGCTGTAAGCACATGGTTATTACTATATATGCCAAGGCAAACAAACAGATTAGCGTACATTCCCATGTCATCAGGCCATGATTGGGTATATTCAACACCAATTCCAAGGTCCTGTATGGCTGTTTTCATATGGGGGCCTGAATTTTGAGGCGTTTTGTCGAGGTCGATGATCAATATAGGCATCTGGCCTACAGTCAGGCTGAACAAGCCTTGTGCTGCAACACCACCAAATGCTTCCAGGTCGAGCGTAAAATCGAGTGAATATCCGGCAGGAGTGATCACGCTTGTTGTGACATTATAGCTTTGTGTTCCTATGTCACCGGATACAATATCACCATAATCCATAGAGGCTGTGTTTATAGTTACGTTTGGATCTGCACAGAGGAGGTCTCCAATCACTTCGTAACCATCTGCAGTACCAGAGTTGCTTACCGAAATGAGCAGGTCTGCTGTTTCACCCGGATCAAGCCTGCCGTTACCGTTGCCTGCTGCATCATCAATAATTACTTCAACAAAACTAAGGTTAGGTGCATGTCCCTTCAGGAAGAATGAACTCTCCCAGATATCAGTACCATCTGTTGCTTCAACATCGAAGATCACGGTATGAAGGTCAGGGATACTGCCGTCTACATCAAAAGCAAAGGCATCATCCACTGACTTTAATCCTCCGGCAGGAATAAGTCCGTAGCTTGCCTGAGATTGTGTCATAGTAATATGGTCATCTTCAGTAGTAACAGTTACTTCGATATTTTCACCTGGATCACTACCTACATTTTTCACCTCAAGCGTTAATAAGATTGATTCACCATAATCCATCTCACCATTATTATTTCCTGCTTCATCATTGATGGTAATATCATTTTGTACAATATATGGACCATCAGGAGGAATAACATCTACCTGGGCATGATAGCGGTTGTAATTTGTTTTGGTAACAACAACGTCAACTACTGTGGGAGGTGTTTGTGGAGCAATAGTAATACTGATCGTGCTTCCTGTTGCAGTGCCTGTTCCGATGATTTCACCATCAACACTAAGGGCGATGAATGCACCATCGTCAGCAGTGATATTAAACAAGTCTAATCCTGCGAGAACTACATTGTCGTGACTCACTGTCAGGTCCATTGGCACTTCTGAATAGAGCGTGCTGAAAGCACCACCATGGTGGTGGAAAAGGTTATATGTAACCTCTTTATTGCTGGTATTGTATGGCCAGCTTGATTGTTGGAGGAAGTATTTTCCTCCGGCATTGCCAAAAGCAGGCAGTAATCCTCGTGGCATTGGGTCAGTTTGATAATCAGGCATGAAATCAGGCCACATATTATCATACATCCCCCATACATAAGTGTCATTCACGAATGAATAGGAAATTTCAGAAGCGGCTATGATGCCAAGGGCTCCTGCATTCTGACCATTGTATGTATGACGATGGAATTTCTCAGCAAAACACTCACTGCCGTAGTTATATTTTCCTGTAAGGCAGTTAATAGAGAAAATAAAGGTTAAGTCTGTATTTGTAAGGCTGCTAATGTTGGAATTGTTGAAATCAGGCTCACCCCATCCCAGTTCATAACCGTGGTCTCTATGCTGCAACAGGAAAGCACCATCGTTAATGGAGTTCACAACCATGCTTGAATTACCACCTGTCCAGCCACCAAGTGAACCTGGTGTTGCAGGGATATACCCCAGTCCGTCAGGTCCAAAATAATCCACGACAGTGGAGGTATTTGTTGCTGTTGACCAGGGGTCACTACTAGGATTTCCAGAATAAACAGCGTTAATACGAACAGGTGTTTTACCATGTACATTTTTAAAATATCCACCAACACTTTCCGAACAGATCTGGAACCACCTTTCGGTTTGCCAGCCAAGGGCAGTGATGGGGTGGTCATAAAAATCAGGATTGGTAGGGGGATCGGTTTCATAATTGATCACCTTGGTGATCATGGTTTCCAGGTGTGTTTCATTCTGTGCAGTCATACGTGCAAAGATCACATCGGGCATATCATTGCCTGAAACATCAGCATAAATATTATCAGATGCACAATAGCTGTCCCATATCGGAGAAACAATCGTATTGCCACTTGTACCATAGTCTCCTATCAAAAGAACCGCTACCGGAGCAACAGCCCAGTTTGCATAAGCATCGTCAACAAAGGATTCGATGGCTACAGTAGTATTGCCACCTACTTCAGTTGTTGTAAAGATCCCTGTACGAATCCCTTGCTGATTCCTGAATAAGGCCAGCTCTTCAGCCCATGAAAGGAAAATTGGATCATCAGGAATGATGATTACATATTCAAAATCCGGTGTTGCTGATTCAGGTGCATGGGAAGGGTATTGTACATTCGCCATGATGTCGTAGTTGATCATCATATCGTTAAGAAGCGGATCAAACCAGCGACTGCGAAGGCGATCTTCGCCAAAAGTATTGTTTCCTCCCTCAAAGCTTACCTCAACCTTAAGGTCATGATAAACGATAAGCTCCTTGCTTACCGGATTATACTGAAAAGGAGTAATTCCCAGTATGACAGCTTCTACACCGCGGATATTTGTCTTTTCAGACAGGCTCACCGGATTTGCAGGATAGAATGCATCACGCGAATATATCCTCATATTTTTTTCGTAATGCAATGGACCGCTATCTGTAACCTTTGGAATGCGGGGTGAAGGTGCAATATTTACATTCTTATAAGTTTCTGTGCGTTGAGCAGTAATCGTATAAGTAGCAGTTGCTCCATTTGGAATGGCGATATAACGTCCGTTTCCCGGAAGGTTAGGAGCGCCTTCATTATTAGGCAGGAAATTGCCGATGACCTGAATTTCCTTCATGGCTTCGCCTTTAAGGTCGAAGTCGGTTAATGAGAATTCATCAACGGAAAAAGTAATTTCAAGCCCGGTATTGCTTGATTGCGTGAGATTGAAACCGGGATTTGCCCATGCATCCTCATACACATATTTCTGTGCATTGAGTGATGTAAAGGCAAACAGCAGCATCATTGCAACAAGTGTCGACAAGGCTTTTGGAAGTAAACTTGCTTTCATCATTAGTAGAGTTTATGTTTGTAAATGTGATTATTAGCTATATATTTTTAAGGGTAACAAATATATAAAAAATCAAAGTATCCCGAAATAATTAACTTTTTAAAGCTCATTATGTTCAAATAGAAATAGATGAAATTTCGAATAATGGATGATCCTAAATGTCTACTCGATCACTATTTTCCTGGTCAGCATACCATTTGAACTTTGTAAACGGCACAGATAAATCCCTGATTCAAGTTGCGACACATCATTGCTAAGATGATATTGCCCGGCAGGCATAAAAGTATTTTCTTGCAGAGTCAGAACTTTCTGACCAAGAATATCATACAGAGATATGTTAACTTCAGTTTCATTAATAATACGATAATCAATATTTAGAATATGTCCTGTTGGATTAGGCCATAAAGAAAGTTCAACCCCTGTATTGGACATCTGTATTGGAATGCCGGTTGTTATATCAACCGGAGGGAATACGATATAATCAATCCAGGCACAATCCTCTCCGCTTGAATAATAGGCGTCTTTTTCATAAATCCATCGAAAGGTATGCAATCCTGCCTCAACAGGGAAACTTACCATCTCCCAGTCGAGTTCGCCTGACCATTCACCCATAAATTCATAATCGATATAGAATTTCAAATAGTCCCATTCGGCCTCTGATGAGAGCTTGCGGTAAAATGAAAGATCACCGTCTGCCAGCACTTCAAGGCTTACATATAGTTCAGATTGCATATCATCACTAATATCCCCTGACCTGACACAGTAATCACCTTCCCATGGTTCGTCAGTACACATTGTCCAGGGGGCATCGGCAGCAAACTGCCAGTTAAACTGAGTAAACCCACCTGACTCCCAATCTTCTACCACAACACCAATGGTGGATGCATAATCTTCTGAAACTGAATATTCTCCTGCAGTGGCATTAAATGAGAATTCTGCCAGGGTGCCAATAGGTGCATTGGCGTTGACGCTGACTTCAAAGGTGGCATTTGCATTGATCCCGGGTTCCAGTGTGCCGAGGTTTGATGAAGTGTTATTTAGTGTCACCCAGCTACTTGAAGTTGATAATGTGCTAAGAGTTTCGGAGGCATCACTGTGTCCGGTGTTCAGCACTCCGATGCTCAGGATAGCAGTTTCGCCCGGATCAAGAAAACCATTCCCGTTTCCGCTGGCATTGTCGTCAATAACCAATGTACCTGCCTCCAGGACCGGAGCATTTAATATGATGCTGAAACCACCTGACCAATTGTCTTTGCCATCTCCTGTTATGTCAAGAGTAAAGTCTGCAACATACTGGTCGGGTACATACGCATCAACATCGAATGAGAATTCATTTACCGGAGCAACTGCTGTACCTGCTGCAATCGTACCATATTCACCAAAGTCATCAGTGATAGTTATGTACTGGCCAGCTGTACTCAAAGTTGCTTCAACGTTAGTTGCATCTCCCGTACCGGCATTGGCCAGGTTAATGGTCATCTCAATAGATTCACCATAATCGACAAGGCCATTGGCATTACCCCCGGCAGTATCATCAATGGTGTTGTCCTGGTAAATGATAAAAGGGCCACTTGCCGGTGAAACGGCAATGTTGTATGTGTTTGTCAGGCAATTATAGCCACTGATGGTAAGTTGTGCTGTTCCGACCGTGGTGATGAGCGGATCGATTATAATGGTGGCATTGCCATTGCTGTCTGATAAAGCTGTTCCATGGAATATTCCATCTTTTGTAAGTGTGCATGACAATCCTTCCACAGGCGAACCACTGCTTGTTACGCTAACATCAAATGATGCTGCTCCAACCAGTATGGGTGAAGAAAACTGGGCACTAACATCAAAGGGTTCATCGGTCCATAATTGCAATGTAGGGTCTCCTAATATGTTAATGTCATAGAAATTCCATCTGAGTGCGCCTTCTTCATGTTGCCCGGGGGCATTTACCCAGGGGGCTGTTTGAATTTTGCACTCTACAAAGGCTGCTCCAATGCGACCCATTTGTTCTTCGTACAGGGCGTCGACCATTTCACGGTGGAGGTGAGCTGCAGGCCCTTCGGTTTGCCCTTCGTTGAACCATCCGTATCTGGAGTTACCGATGACAGCAGCAGCAAAATTTTCGATCTTTACCATGTGCTCCATGATGCAGTCGGCATTGTCGAATGCCCCGCAAATACAACCATGACTAAACACGAACGTAAAATTATGCGTAATTCCGTTTACCTGTGAAAAGTTTGAATTTGTAATATCAGAAGTTGAAAGGTGCATGACATTGGAAGAGTTGGCATGCCCGCAATGGTGTACAAAAGACTTCCCGGTGTTGATTTCGGCAATGATGTCACTGCCTCCCCAGCTTTGATATTTTTCATAAAGACTGTCGATATTATGATCGGGAGGTATCCCAATGGTGGTGTAGCCATTATCATCATGATATCCTACCAGGAGGTTTAAATAATCAGAACCCCAGGTAAGCGGACTGTTCCATAGATGCTCACCAGCCAGCAGGGGATAAGTAAATTCGCCCGGTATCGGATTATCCTGGTAAGAGGTGGTCTTATTGAGCATGGCATTAAGTTCAGTCTGGTTGCTGAAAGAAAAACGGCCAACTGCAACATCGGGCAGAAGGTCGTCTTCTCCGATCTCTCCCCACAAATTATCGCCGTTGTCGTTCCATGTGCCGTCAAGCCCTGAGTAATACAGATCAGCGGGGATATCGTTGTCGGAATAACCTGAGCCGGATTGTACATAGCAATAAAATCCGCGATAGGGGATATGCTCTACATCA
>JBDLIJ010000024.1:0-22492 GCA_039714935.1 Bacteroidota bacterium
ACAACACTTTTTTCAACAGACAGATTTGCCGTGATATCCAGTTTGAACTTTTTGAGGAATTTCATGTAATGGTCCAGCGCAATTTTTTTTTGTTCTTTAAGATTTGCCAGCGAGGCAGAATCCATAATGGTACCACTACCTGTATATCCGGCATATCGTGCTGCATTCAGGATATACAGGAAAGTAATTTTGGCTTTAAGCTCCTTGGCCAAATGAATACCAAATCTAATTAAATGATCATCCTTGCTGTCAGGTAAAAGAGGCAGAACTATGTGAAATGTTTTCATAATGGTAATGATTTCCTATAAATATATGAAATATTACTGTGGAATTCAAGTATTTGTAAAGAAAAGTATTGTTGGAAATGCATATTGATAATAATTATGTGTTCAAATAGTTCCTCTTTGTATTATAACTCAACAAATAGCTCCTTTTACTCTCATTATTCAGATAGGAATGATTAATAAGTGTTTCAACAGCTTCCTGTTTTTTTAAATAGGGAGCTATGATCTTTTCAATTCTGTTCTCGATAACCCCTATCCTCATTGCAAATTCAATAAAATCCTCCTTCGCTGGATGTCCTGTTTTCAAGAAGGAGTCACTTCTAAAGCCATCCTGAAACAGGCCTTTGTTCAGGGCAAAGTCAGAATCATCAACATGAAGCCTTGTATAAATTAAATCATATGCAGGACTTAGAAGATAGTCGCCCTCATTAGATTCCAATAGTGAAAAGTTTTTTAGATGGGCATCACCATTGGAAAAAAGATAATTGAATAATACTCTGATAAAGTACTTTTCAATTTCAACACGCCAAGCCGGAGCATATTTTTGAATAAGTAAACCCAACTCTTCGTAGCTATAATCATATTTAAAATTCGGGCCGGCATTATCTTTTGTTAATCCCGCCAGACTTGCGAAGTCCTCTTTGCCTAATTTTCTATCTTTAGCTTTTACATCAAATCGTTTTGTAATATATGCAGGCGTTCCATCCTTAAAGAAAATGAGTCCATTTTCAGCTGTATTGATCCAAAAGACCTGCCTGGCGATTTGCATGGTGAGATGCTCATTGGCAGGTACCTGATCTGTTTTTATTACATCCCTGGGAATAGGTTTTAAAATATAGGTTCCCTGTTCACCTTCCGTGGTCAGGCGTAATCCATTTTTTATAAGAATTAAGCTAAGCTTTTCCTGTACACCGGATATGGATATTCGTTTTCGGTTTTCAAGAAATAATTTCTCAACCTCTTCATTTACCTGAGGGGGGTCGTAGGGGAGGATATGGCTAACTTTTCTGTTATTGAACAGGTTTTTAAGGCAAACGTGGCTGTACGTTTCGTATCCTTCAGCCAATGTCCCGGGACAGTATTTTATTTTTTTCAGTTTCATTCAGTTTCATCCGGATTAATTGGTTTAACAGTAATAGCGCCGATGGTGTCGTATTGAGCAGTGGCCATCAGTAATCCAAAACTATCTGCTTCATCAATCTTGAATTGCTTACTCTGGAGCTTTTTGTTTACTCCTTCACTTAGCATGTTAAAAAAGAAAGCAAACAGGTATTCGCTTTGGTACTCCTTTTGATTTTTAGGCAGTGTTAGGCTGATTGCCGCTTTGGTATTATCGTTATAGTAATCATCAGTATAAATAAAAACATAACGACTGCGACTTTTCTCCATCAGGATTCCGGCAAGATCCCCGTTGCGGTATATTTCCATTGATCTCATTTACCGGCTTTTTGTTTGATTTCCAGTTTCAGCTCCATACCTAATACATCCAGGATCTTATTAAGGATATCCAATGATGGATTGATCTGCCCTCTTTCAAGTTTGTACAATGTATTGGGACTTACTCCTGCCAGTTCAGCCAGGTGTACCTGGGTTATTCCCAGTTCATTTCTTCGAGATTTTATGGCCTGTCCAAGATCGTTGATTAACATTATTATGTGGTTTTTGAGTAAAAGTACACATTTTGTAGTCAAAATGCAAGCAAAAACACATTATTGTGTGAAAATTGATGCGTTTTTGTATTATATTGGGGTGAAATTGTATTAAACCACACGAAAGTGTGAAAACAGAATATGTTTTTATATTCAAAGCAGGATAGCGATCTCTCCTATATCCGAACAGCTTGCTGCAGAGCGAAAGTTGTTAGGCCTGATATCAGTAAATAATCCCAAAACAGATCATCTTTCCAAAGCTAAAGGCTATTTGCTGGAGCCCGACCATCTGCAGGCGAACATGATAAAAAAAGACTGCCCCTTTTGGGACAGCCTCCTTTAATGTATTTATCGACATAAATACTATTAAAAATGTGAAGTAGCTTTTTATGGATTTACAATCGCCTGAATGACGGGTTGTAATTTGTATTTACCATTGCCAAGCTGTTTTACTGACTGCTCAGGGTCAAAGTCTAACATGATCACATAGGTGGAATCCGGAACCATCTGAGTGTGTACCTGAATCTTAATACCGGAGTTCTGAGCACTGGGGGTGAACAAGTCATATAATACGCTGTCAACCATTACTGTGTTGCTGTCGCCCAGGATAAGCCTGATTTGAGAAATAGTTTGTGGTTCAACAAGTGAATCAAAAGCCACCAGGGTATCGTCAATAACAAAATCCATAAGATTATAAATGCCGGGTATCGTTTCCAGATCGTACCAGCCTGCAGTGGTATCACCGGAAGCGGTATCGCCTGAAGTGTGAAAGCTGATCTGTTGAATTTCAAGGTTTACGGCATTAATTGAATCCATCGATTTTAAAGTAGAGGTAGCAGCAAGCGTGATGTTGAGGGTTGATTTACTTTCCTCTTGCCCCGTAGGTGTTTGGTTATTTCCTTCGGGATTGTCTGCATCAGGATTATTTACTTTTGTGGATTTCTCGCATCCAAAAGTGAAAAAGAGCACAATGCCTGCCATTAAAAGACTGATAATAATGTTTCGTTTCATTTAAATGAGTTTAATTGGTTTCAGAAATAAAAGTACGATCATATAGTAAAGAGGCCATTCAGTATTTACCCTGAAAACTTGTGATAGGACATACTTATAAGGGCAATTAATTTTCCTTAATACAGCAATCCGTATAATCTTATCAGGCAATGAGTATTTCTTCGGCTATGACGCATTTTAGGAAGGGAGATTTCAAGTGAATATAACAATTGACTTATTCACAATGTGTATTTAATAACTCATTTTTATAAGGTATTAGATTATATGATACTTCATTTACCTTTAGCTTCAATATTGACTGATATCAAGACATCTGAGTATTACCATTACAACACCCTAATAAAGTAGTAACCATAAAACCAATAATCATGAAGCATTTTGTCAGGATTTTCTTTGTAAGTCTTTTTATTGCCGGAGTTTTTGTTAAGCCATTAACCGCCCAGCTGGTTATCAGTAGCGTTTCCACAAACCCCACCGGAGATGATGCAGCCATCGTAGACTTACAAAGTCCTGACAAAGGATTTTTGATTCCCAGGTTTGCACTGGATGATGCCACCACGGCTGCTCCCATTGCCAGCACCCCTGTACCTGATGGCCTGATGATATATAATGAAGGGGGCCTTGAACCAGACGGCTTCTACTTTTGGGATGGTGCCAAGTGGATTGAGATCATTAACCGGAACCGGATATTTGCGAATGAGCAGTTCGGGGAGCTGTATGAGATTGCACCGGCCGGAATACCCACAACTGTTGCCCTGACCACAGCTTCACAATGGTATGGCTGGAGCACCGCTTCATCCGGAACATTGTCAACAGGCATGACAGCAGATCTTACCAATACTTTTGCCGACAAGCTTGCCATCTCCCAATACGGGCTGTATAAAATACAACTGTCTATGTCGATAGGCGGATCACAAAACCAGCAGGTCACCAGCTCTATCTTCGTTATCGATGGGACAGGCAGCACGGAAACAAGGATAAAAGTCCTCAGCAAGATTTCTTCCGCAGGAGACCTTATCTCCGGCTCATCCATTGGCGTACTGGAACTTTTCCCCTTAGATTCCCTTGACCTCAGGTTCCAGTCTACCAACAATGGTGAGACCCTGGAAATCCATTCTATCAACTTTATTGTTACGAAAGTAGGGGAGTAGGTTTTAAGAAAAGACCTCACAGGTCCCCGACCTGTGAGGTCTTTTTGCCATCATTACATGCTTCTCGCCTGCAGTGAATATAATTTCATGTCCCCATGTCATACTTAAAAAAATTATTTGATATTTGCACCTTAAGAAATAAAAACAAATACTAAAAAATCATATAAAACCATTAAAACCAAATTGTTATTATGAAAAACCTCACAAAAATTTTAATGATTGCATTGTTTTCAATTATTGTTTCCGGTGCCTTTGCCCAGAATGGCGGGTTTAAGTTCGGACTGAATATGGCCAATGCAAACCAGAAAGTTGGAGATGAAAAACTTGATATTGAAAACCAATTACTTTTTGCTCCACGCCTTGGATTTATCTTTGAAATGCCTGTACATGAAAATATCTTTATGCAAACAGGTATTTTTGGAACAGCGAGTGGATATAGTTATGACTCGCAAAGGGATGTGGATGATGACATCTTAGAAGTTGAGTGGGCCGATAGCAGGGAGAAATATGTTTTAGTTTATTTTGAACTTCCTGTTAATTTTGGCTATAAGCATGAACTTAACGATGATGTGAGCTTATTCGGAATGATGGGACCGGTATTCAGATACATGCCCTATTCAACCCTGGCATATAAAATTGATGGTGAATGGGATAATGAAGTAACCCATTTCGGGGAAGGGGATAATAAAATAGAATTCTTTAATAAGTTTGATATGGGCCTCAATATTGAAGCCGGAGCGCAGGTAGACAGGTACCAGTTTACCTTGTTTTACAGCCCCAGTTTTACCAATATTGTTAATGAAGAGGCAGATATGCTGGATTTAGGTATGAAATGGAAAAATTATAGCTTTGGTCTCAATATAGCAATTCTCTTCGGTGATGTCAGTGGTGGCGGCAGCGGATACAGGAGATAGCAAAGCAGTAAACAGCTGATACGCAACGCGTATTACAAAAATATTATCAAGGCCTGGTGAATACTCACCGGGCCTTTTTTTACCCCGTTCCTCGCTCCCCGTCCCTCCTCCCCCATTCCCCTTTTGTAACCTTTCTCCATTAACATCAGTAAAAACACTTACAAAACTTCAAGAATTTACTGATGAAAATACCAGGTGTGTGTATTTAATTTTGGAAACTTAATCTTTAACAGACCCAATCTTAAATCTAAAGTTACGATACCACCCTGAAATTTTAAACTTATTAACAATCAAATTACTATAGAAAGACAAATCAAATCTTTATAAGCATGAAACGAGTCAGCATGTCGTTTTACCTGGTGGTCGCCTTATCCCAGGTTTTTGGACAAGTGACAAACAATTCAGAACTCAATGATATAGCTTTAACAAAAGCTGCTGAGTTCAAGGCACAAAAAGCAGAAGCAGTACATTATGCGAATCAGCATAACCTTCCCCTTTTAATCGATAAAGAAAATGTATACATGGAGTTGATGTATATTGATGCGCTTGGTCAGCCTCAGTATTATGTCACCCATAATGTTAATTCTGCAGCCAGCATCTCCACCAATGAGGTGAATACCGGCGGGAGTACAGGCTATAACCTGGACGGAGCCGGAATGACTATTCACGAATGGGATGGCGGCGGAGTGCTCACTACCCATCAGGAATATGGTGGCAGGGTTGTACAGGGTGATGGAGTTACTTCCACACATTACCATTCAACCCACGTTGCCGGTACCCTTATTGCGAGTGGTGTTAGCGCCAATGCTAAGGGGATGGCTCCCGCAGCCAGCCTCAGGGCTTTCGACTGGAACAGCGATGAAGCGGAAATGGCCAGCGAAGCGGCAAATAATAATGCCCTGGTCTCCAACCACTCATATGGTTTTGGCCGTGGTTGGGAATATGATGGTGCATCCTGGGTATGGTATGGAAGTACCAGTGTAAGCACCCTTGAGGACTATCTATTTGGATTTTATGACTCCCAGGCACAAAGCTGGGATAATATTGCTTATAACGCACCCTATTATCTGATTGTGAAATCAGCCGGTAATGACCGCGACGATGGCCCGGGATCAGGCACATATCCTGATGACGGACCTTATGATTGCATTTCACATGCCGGGGTCGCAAAAAATATTTTAACGGTTGGCGCAGTAGGAGATATTGCTGGTGGATACACACAGCCCTCCGATGTTATCATGAGCTCATTCAGCTCGTGGGGGCCTGCCGATGATGGCCGTATTAAGCCAGATATCGTGGCCAATGGTACAGGCTTGTACTCAACTGATAATGGCCATGATGCCGATTATACTTCTTTGAGCGGAACATCCATGTCGTCACCTTCAGCCGCCGGATCGCTGATCCTCCTGCAGGAGTATTATGAAGACCTGAATGGCCCGGGCAACTACATGTTGTCTTCAACACTGAAAGCACTTGTGATACATACTGCAGACGAAGCAGGTACCGCAGACGGCCCTGACTATGAATATGGATGGGGACTGATGAATACTGAGAAAGCAGCTGATGTGATCTCTGACGATATAGGTATGAACACCATCGAAGAAAATTTACTTGTAAACGGTGGCTCATACCAACGTACAGTCACCGCACTTGGTGGAGTACCACTGAAAGTTTCTATCGTATGGACGGATGTCCCGGGCAGCCCGGTAGTGGCTTCACTGGATCCTACAGACCTTATGCTGGTTAATGACCTTGACCTCAGGCTTACAGAATCTGCGAATACTTATTATCCATGGAAGCTTGATGGTACCAACCCGGCAAATGCTGCTACACGCAATGGTGAAAATAATGTTGATAATGTTGAGTTGGTCTGTGTTGATAATCCAACGGCCGGTGTTCAATATACCATCATCGTGGATCATGACGGTGCTCTTAATGGTGGATCGCAGGCATTTTCACTGATCGTGACCGGAGTTGAACCTCCGGCTCCCATTCCTCCTGTTACTGATTTTGCTGCAAATACAACAAACAGCCTGACAGGAAGCATGATCACATTTTCCGATCTTTCAACAAATGCTCCCAATAGCTGGAACTGGACATTTAGCCCATCTACTGTCACTTATGTAAATGGTACGGATGCCAATTCAAGAAACCCTCAACTTACTTTTGATGCTCCGGGTACTTACGATGTAACCCTCGTGGCTACGAACGCATATGGTTCTGATACCGAATTAAAATCCGCATATATTACGATCACCGATCCTTTGCCACTCACACTTCCATGGGTTGAGGGTTTTGAAGAATACAGCGGACTTACTGCATATACCGCTAATGCCTCTTATATTGATGGCTTACCTGAATGGAACTATGAAAAGACTGAGGTAGGGCGCGCCCGCTTCAATGCCGGCCCCGATTTCTGTTACACAGGTAACTTCGCGGCTACACTGGATGCCAGCCCTGCCGGGCCAGTATCGGTAAATTATCTGATCGCAACACTCAACCTGTCTGATTATGCAAGCTCTACAGATCTTGAGCTTTCTTTTACCTATATGCAACACGGTGAGGAAGAACAGACAAATGACCGTGTATGGATCAGGGGAAGCAATACCGATCTATGGCTGGAAGCATATGATTTGTATGCGAACCAGGCCGCTCCCGGTATATGGAAAAGTGTGCTGCAAATAGATATTGATGATATTTTAAGCTCTAATGGCCAGACACCGGGTGCTACTTTCCAGCTCCGTTTTGGACAGGAAGATGATTATCCTGCGCTCAGCCCTACGGGAAGCGACGGGATCACATTTGACGATATCACCGTGCAGGAGATTGCAGGAAGCGCATATGTCATCAACAGTTTCCCTTACACACAAAGCTGGGAATCAGGTCTTGGATTATGGATGCAGAGTGCAGCTGATAATTTCGACTGGACACTGAACACAGGGTCAACGCCCTCATCAACAACAGGTCCTTCGGGTGCACATGATGCTACAACATATTTGTTTACAGAATCATCCAGCCCGAGAGTTGATGGTGATGAAACATATCTTGAAGCAACATTCAACTTTACATCCCTGCAAGATCCTGAGTTGTCATTCTATTATCATATGTATGGATCCACCATGGGCTCATTGCACGTAGACATATATGATGGCACAGTGTGGAATACTGATGTTTGGGTGGCCAGCGGACAATTGCAAACCGGAGAAACAGATCCTTATGCCCAGGCCGTAGTTGACCTCAGTGCATGGGGAGGCCAGGATAATATTATGATCCGCTTCAGGGGGATCGTTGGAAATGGAGGAGCTAACATTTATTACAGCGATATGGCTTTCGACCTTATCCAGGTGAACGGTGCCGGTATCCCACAGCCACCGGTAGCGGATTTCACTGCCGATAATACTTCAATAACTGAAGGTGGCAGCGTACAGTTTACAGATCTCTCCTCTGATGCAACAGCATGGTCATGGACCTTTGCCGGCGGCACACCGGAAAACAGTACTACACAGCATCCGAATATTACTTATAATACCGCTGGTGTATATACTGTTGAACTGACAGTTAGCAATGCTGATGGAACGGATACGGAAACCAAAACAGATTATATCACCGTTATTGAAGTGCTTTATCCTCCTGTGGCGGATTTCACTTCTAATACAAACACGATTGAAGAAGGTGAAACGATACAGTTCAATGATCAATCGTCAAATAATCCCGACTCCTGGAGCTGGTCATTTGAAGGAGCCAATACCCCTAATAGCACTGATCAGAATCCTGCTGTTAGTTATAGTACGGCAGGAACCTATTCCGTTACACTGGTAGCTGCCAATGCTGACGGTACCGACACAGAAGTAAAAACAGGATATGTTACCGTAAATCCTGTATTAAGCCAGGTGGAACTGACATTCACCGATTTTGAAGGCGGATGGGGCATCTGGACCGATGGTGGTGCCGACTGCCAGCTTCACACTTCCGGCACTTATTCATGGGGAGGCAGCAATGCTGCCGACATACAGGATAATAGCGGTATCGCCTCTTCTTTCTATCTTACAAACGGAATTGATGTTCATACTCCGGGATATGTGCAGATCGATGTTGAATTCTATTTTGTCGCCATAGGACAAAAAAACTCAAAAGATGTTTTCTGGGTTGAATATTACGATGGCTCATCATGGAATACGGTAGCTACATTCGCCTGTAAAACAGATTTTATTGTTGGCAATTACTACATGGCTGTAATTAGTATTCCTGAGTCAGCATACAACTTCCCGACAGATATGAAGATCAGGTTTATGAATGGCGCGAAGAAAGATACCAAAGATGTATATATCGATAATATCAAGATCATTGGATCAACAGAAGTCATGCCGACAAATAACGGACTTACCCTGATGACAAAGGCGGCTCCTTTGGCTTCTGCCGGCACTGATGGTAATGAAGAAACAATAATTGATCTCTATCCAAACCCGGCAACTAACAATATAAATATCGTCTCATCAACAGATGCGGAGATGACAATATTTGTCTACAACATAAGTGGACAACAAATGTATTACGGCGAACGGCTTGACAATCATCAGGTCATTGACGTCAGTAATCTTGAACGCGGGTTATATGTTGTTAAAGTTATCAGTGATGATGAAGTCATCACAACAAGATTTCTTAAGCAATAACCATTTGATAAGGCGAAGACCCCGGTGTAAAAGCCGGGGTTTTTTTATGGCAGTATTTTTTCTTCACCACGCAGCCGGAGCTCAACTCTCATCTCACCCTCCTGTCCTTTAAATTTACTGGAAACACTTAGGGTATGCTTTCCCGGAGTGATGTTCAGAAGATCAACATTCAGGCTGAATGACTTCAGAAGATGCCATGATGGTGAATAACAGTCTTTTCATAATGGATGGGATAAAGTGTAAATGTAAGATTATTCATTGATTATAAATCACAGCTCTGTGTTATCTATAGCTTATCATTCAATATGAAAACACCTATATTTGCTTGTTATAAAATTAAATCTATAATGAACAAGTTCTTACCACTGATATTGCTTTTATTTATAAGCTTTTCAGCACTTTCGCAAACAGACACCCTCATCATTCAGGCCTTCAGCTGGGATGACCCGAGCCCTGAAGGATGGAGTGCGCCCTACCGCGATACATTCTCTTTCCCTGACGATGGCAGGACATGGGAAAAGATACTGATGATACGATCTCTTAAATGTGATTCGGCCACCAAAGGAGATAAATATCCATGCGGCGAATGGGATTATTTTACCCATACCATGATCTACCTGCCTGATGGTGATACAGTGGAAGGTTTTGAGCTGGGCAGCTTTATCACTCCTTACGGGAAAAGATTAAAAATGGGTGAGGAGCATGGATGGAGCTGGATCTATGATGTTACCGATTATGCTCCCTTACTCAGGGGCGAAGTAGACCTCAAATCTGGAAATAACCAGGAGCTTCTCGACATGAAATTTCTTTTTATCGAAGGAAGGCCTCCCAGGAATGTGATCTCTGTTGAAAATCTCTATCCCTGGGGGCTGTACAAATATGGTGAGCTTGCTGACGACTCCATCCTGAAAGCCAGGGAGATCATTCTAAATCCGGAGGCGAAAGGCTATATGCTCAGGGCCCGGATCTCAGGCCATGGCCATAACGGGCCGCGGAATTGTTGTGAATGGGATAGTAAAACCCATTCATATTATATTGATGAGTGGGATCATTTTCGATGGAATGTGTGGAAAGACTGTGGCTTTAACCCGATCTATCCACAGGGTGGGACCTGGCCTTTCGACAGGGCCGGATGGTGTCCGGGAACAAAGGTAGATGAATACGATTTTGAACTCACTCCCTTTGTGCATCCTGGCGATACAGTCATGATCGACTATGGCATTGAGCACTATCAAGATAATGGAGAAAAAGACGGGGAATTCCGTATGTCGCACCAACTGTTTACTTATGGCCCGCCGAACTTCAGGATGGATGCTGCCATTGAAGATATCATTGCTCCCAGTAATAAAGATTCATATAGCAGGGTGAATCCTATTTGTTCAAATCCACGCATCCTGATAAGGAATCTTGGGGCAACAAGCCTAAGAACAATATTGATACGATATGGATTGCAAGGGGGAATAAAAACAGACTTTGTGTGGAACGGACGAATGGAATTTCTGGAGAAAGAGGAAGTATTTCTTCCTCAACCCGAATGGCAGGATTATGAGGGGAGCCTCGTTTTTGAGGTGGAATTGATCGCACCCAACAAGGCCAAAGACGAAAACCCGAGAAATAACAAGCTCACATCCCGGATCGTCGTTCCGGAGATCATGCCTGCCTCATTTATCATATATGTTGAGCCTAATGACCTGGGCCGCGATCGCGATAATGCATATCTGCTCACTGATGATTGCGGTGCAGTACTTTATGAAAGGGAGGATTTTACAACCGACACCCTCTATAATGATGTGATCAGGCTTGAGCCCGGATGTTACGAATTTCGTTTAACAGATAAAGTGGAAGATGGCATGAACCGCCACTGGTGGCACTATTACGAGAATCCTGAACAAATGGGCAAGAATGGAAAGCTTGAATTTCATGACCAGGAAGGTAATACCATTAAAACATTTCCCTACGATTTTGGACAGGAGATACTTTATCGCTTTATGGTTAAGTAAGTGCCTGCTACTTATTCTGAATGATGATATCCAAATGATAATTGATTAATAATGATTGGTAATGGAGAATGCACAGTCTGGAATCTGGAAGTAATTTAAAATTGAACCTTAAAAATTTAAAATTATTCCAAGCCCTCAGCCCTCAACATTCAACACTTAATTTACTATTTTTGCAGCATGGCAAATAATGAAGATATTTTTAAGAAAGTGATCTCCCATGCAAAGGAGTATGGCTTTGTATTTCCGTCGAGTGAGATCTATGATGGACTAAGTGCAGTTTATGATTACGGACAGTATGGTGTTGAATTAAAGAATAACATCAAGGACTACTGGTGGAAATCCATGGTTCAGTATCATGAAAATATTGTTGGTGTGGATACAGCTATTTTCATGCATCCTACAACATGGAAGGCCTCCGGGCATGTTGACGCCTTCAGTGATCCGATGATTGACAACAAGGATTCCAAAAAGCGTTATCGCGCTGATGTGCTGGTTGAAGACTTCATGGCTAAGATTGAGGGCAAGATCAACAAAGAGGTGAAAAAGGCGGCCAAACGCTTCGGGGATAGTTTTGATGAGCAGCAGTTCATCACTACCAATCCCAGGGTAGTTGGTTACCATGAAAAGATAGAAGATATAAAGAAAAGGCTGTATACGGCCATGGATGATGATGACCTGGCAGGGATCAAAACCCTGATTGAAGACCTGGAGATCGCCTGCCCGGTATCCGGCTCACGCAACTGGACGGATGTGAGGCAGTTTAACCTGATGTTTGCAACACAGATGGGTTCTCTTTCTGAGGGAGCCAATGAAATATTTCTACGTCCGGAGACTGCTCAGGGCATTTTTGTGAACTTTCTGAATGTGATGAAATCGGGCAGGATGAAAATTCCTTTCGGGATAGCACAGATCGGAAAGGCATTCAGGAATGAGATCGTGGCCAGGCAGTTTATTTTCCGCATGCGTGAGTTTGAGCAGATGGAAATGCAATTCTTTGTACGCCCCGGGGAAGAGCTGAAATGGTTTGAGTACTGGAAGGAGCAACGCATGAAATGGCATCTTTCCCTTGGTATTCCAGCAGAAAAATATCGCTATCATGATCATGATAAGCTGGCGCATTATGCCAATGCCGCCACCGATATTGAATTTGACTTCCCAATAGGTTTTAAGGAACTGGAAGGCATCCACTCGCGTACCGATTTTGACCTGAACGCACACCAGGAACATTCCGGAAAGAAACTACAGTATTTTGATCCGGAGCTGAATCAAAACTATACTCCTTTTGTTGTAGAGACTTCTATTGGCCTCGATCGAACCTTCCTGGCTGTGTTAAGCTATGCCTTTACTGAGGAAAAGCTGGAAGACGGATCTGAACGTATTGTAATGAAGATCCCTCCGGTGCTTGCTCCGGTCAAGGCAGCCATACTCCCTCTGGTGAAAAAGGATGGCATGCCCGAAAAAGCCCGTGAGATCATGGACAGCCTGAAAAATGATTTTATGTGTCAGTATGATGAGAAGGATGCGATTGGACGCAGGTACCGCCGGCAGGATGCTATCGGCACCCCTTACTGTATTACCGTTGACCATCAAACCCTGGAAGACAACACTGTTACCATCCGCGAACGCGACAGCATGAAACAGGATAGGATTTCTATTGAGGAAATAGCGAAAATCATTGGTGAAAGGATAAAGGACTAGGTATTTTAAACCAAAACCCAAAATTATTTGAGTATTAAGAATTCGGATTTAGAATTTGTTTCGAATTTAGAGCTTCAGATTTAGAATTTTTTAACAATAGCTTTATCTATTGTTATACTCCGTCATGGTTTGATCAATGCCCCTTACCACAAAGCTTTTCACCATCTCAACTGCGGTTTTCACTTTTGGGATCATGGTTTCTTCTTCTTCATGAGTCCATTTACCCAGTACATAATCAGATTGGTAGCCTCTGGAAAATTCATTTCCAATGCCCACCCTGAGGCGGGGAAATTTTTCGGTTCCCAGGGTCATAATAATATTTTCCAGCCCATTATGTCCGCCGTCTCCACCTTTTTTACGCATGCGCAGTGTGCCGCCGGGGAGCGCGATATCGTCTGTGATCACCAGTGTTCTTTCAGCTGTGATGTTTTCTTTCTCCATCCAGTACCTGATTGCTTTTCCACTCAGGTTCATGTAGGTAGCAGGCTTGATCAAGACGAGGATCTTACCCCTGTAACGGATTTTTGTAACAGAGGCGTAGCGTTCTGACTTAAACACAGCATCTGCTTCATTGGCGATGGCATCGGCAATGATAAAGCCAATGTTATGCCTGGTGTTGGCATATTCATCTCCTATATTTCCAAGACCGGCGATAAGGAATTTCATATTACAAAGCTAAGCAGAAAATAAAAACAGGATGAAGACCGTGGCCTAGCATCCTGTTTTATTTAAATTTATATCAGTCGATTATTTGGCCGGGGGGGCATCACTGCCACCTTCAGCTGGCTTATCACCACCTTCAGCAGCACCCTCAGCACCTTCAGCACCTTCACCTTCTTCACCTTCTTCTTCCTCTTCCTCTTCTTCTTCGACAGCTATCCTGGTTACTTTCACAGCAATAAGCACATCGTTCGGGCGATCAAGGCATTCAACACTGCCAAGACTCAGGTCTTTAACCATAAATGAATCCCCGATATCAAGTTTGGAGATATCTACCTCAACAAATTCAGGAATATCTTCAGCAAGGGCTTTAACAGCCAGCTTACGCATTACCTGGTTCATAGAACCACCTTTCAGTACACCGACAGATGCACCCGTGGTGTTGATCGGAATGGATACCTTAACAGCTTTTGTAATATCAAATTCAAGAAAATCTGCATGAAGTATCTTATCGGTAACAGGGTGATACTGTATATCCTGGAGAAGGGTGTTGTATTCTTTGTCACCAATGGTTAACTTAATAACAAAAGTTTCAGGGGTAAAGAGCAATTTGGAAAAATCCCTTTCATCAAGGTGAAAGTGGACCTGTTCCTCTCCGCCATAGATCACACAAGGCACAAACCCCTGGTTTCTCAGACTTTTAGCATCTTTTTTCCCTACGTTCTCGCGAGGAGAACCGCTCAATGATACTGTTTTCATAATTAATATTTATTTATTTGTTAATAGAATTAGAATTTAAATAATGAACTTATAGACTGGTTGCTTTCCACCCTTCCAATAACATCGGCAAATAGTTTGGCTGTGGAAAGCACAGTAATTTTATCGGATGGTTGCCTGATCGGAATGGTGTCGGCAACGACCACTTCGGTAAAAGGAGAATTCTCGATACGCTCAAAGGCCTGGCCTGAAAATACCGGGTGCGTACAAATAGCCCGTACACTCTTTGCTCCGTTATCAACCATCAACTGTGCAGCTTTTGTCATACTTCCGGCTGTATCGATAATGTCATCAACCACAACGATATCCCTGTCTTTTACATCACCCACCAATGCCATCTTAGCCACTTCATTAGGCTTTGATCTTTGTTTATAACAGATCACAAAGTCGGTATGCATGATCTTGGCATAAGTGGCCGCCCTGCGTGTTCCGCCGGTATCAGGTGATGCCATGGTCAGGTTTGGCAGGTTCAGCTCCTTAAGATAGGGGATGAAAATAGATGATGCATATAAATGATCAACCGGAACATCAAAGAATCCCTGTATCTGATCTGCATGCAGGTCAATGGTGATCACACGTGTTACTCCGGCTACAGCCAGGAGGTTAGCTACAAGCTTAGCTGCTATGGATACCCTTGGCTTGTCCTTCCTGTCTTGCCGGGCAAAACCAAAATACGGGATCACTGCCACGATATTCCGGGCAGAAGCACGACGGGCCGACTCAACCATCATCAACAACTCAAAAAGATTGTCACTAGGTGCAAAAGTCGATTGTACTATAAACACATCCCTGCCCCTGATATTTTCTTCGAAAGAAGGCTGAAATTCACCGTCAGAAAACTCGGTAACAATATTGTTCCCTAATGCTATACCAAATTCCTTGGCGATCTTTTCGGCGAGATAAGTAGATTCCCGGCCTGAAAATATACTGACGAGATTTTGTTCTCCCATGGGACTGAAGTGTTTAATGTTCTGAAAATCCGTGCAAAAATACGGTGAATATTCGTTTTAAGCAAACATTAAATAGAGGGTGTCAGGTGCCGGGCACCGGGTACCGGGTGAGGGCAGCTTATTGGGCTGCTACCAGCTCTGATTTTGTGTTATATTTCCTTGTAGCAGGCAATGTCATCTCCTGTGGGCCTTTTACTTCTGTGATGGTTTCTCCGTTTCCATCCGTCTCGTAGCTTACCAGGATACCTTTTTTATAAGCATAGTACCATGTTGATGTGCCTTTGAGTGTGCCTGTCGTGAACAAATCGGCACCATTTTGACTCCCTTCACCTTCCAGGGTACTTGTATAAACCACATTGATTTTCATACAATCATACCCATTGTATTTTTCCAGCTTTTCAAAAGTATTAATATTGGTAAAAGCCATTGTTACTTTTCCGGAACCTGTATTCTCAGTAATATTATCATATGATTTCCAGCTGTCGCCAGGCTTTACCGGATGCTCAGGAAGATCAGGGAAGAAGGCCTGAACATCACTGGCAATACTCTTTAATTGCCCCATTCCAAAATCATATGTAATTGCCTCGGCACCTGAATATTCCAGCTCTGCACCTAGTGGGCTGACTGTATAATTAAATGATTGCCCGATTACCTTATCCAGGTTTGCCATCATCACTCCGCGAGGAGTATTGATTTTTGAAGCCATGTCCTCAATAGTAACAAGGTATTCCAGGTCGTTGCCTTTACTTTCAAGGGGTTTCATTAACAGGTCCTGCCCCCCCTTTGCAGTGATCTGAATTTTTTGTCCCATCACTTCCATATCCTGTTCAAACGAATAGGTGGTTTGATATTTCAGATTCCTGTCTGCCTGAACAGCGTATTTCATGATCATTCCGTTTTCCAGGCTCCCCCAGCTGGCTTTCTTTACAGCACATCCTGAAAGGCTGATGATTGCGGCTGCCAGTATCAGCAGGCCGATGCTTGATTTAATGCTAATATTTTTCATAATTAATTGGTTTAGTTGGTTGAACTGGTTGAATTGGTTGAATTGGTTGAGTTGGTTGAATTGGTTGAATTGGTTGAACTGGTTGAATTGGTACCTAATCCATAATCCATAATTTATAATTGCTCTATCACTCCGTATTCAATGAGTTCTTTCACGATGTCATGAACTTCTGAGTGGTGTATATCCTCGACTTCGGCTTTTTTCATAATATCGCCAATTTCCATGGCTTGTGCACTGGGGAAAGGAAGGTGGAATAAAAACTTTCCCTGTGGGATGCTCAGGTTGATCCGGCGCTCTTTTCTATCACGTCCCTGTCCTATCCACATGGCCACATGGCTGATATACTGTCCATCGCGTGAAGTGGAAAAACGCACTCCGGCATTGCTGCTTTCCCTGATCTTCTGGGAGGATCTGGCATCACCATGCTGTACATCAAATAGCGGATTCAAATCGATACGCATGTCTATAAACCTGGTTTTTAAAGCATAACGATAATAGGGCCGCTTTTTTTCAAACACTTCTTTTTTTATTAATATATCCAGCGAAGCCATGGCTTCCATGAAGTCCTGTACTGTCTTAATATGCAGGTTAAGCCGGGATGCAGCCTCAGAAGCTGAGATATCCTGATAGGTCACCAGCAAGCGAAAAAGATCTTCGGCGTAATCCTTCGACATATAGGATCCAAGTATTGCTGCTCTTTTAAAATCCATCTTAGCCTTCAGTAATAATATTTAGTTTCATTGCATCGAATTGTTCAATAATCTTCTGTCCTGCTCCGGAATTGTGATCCTGAAAAAACCTGATAAACTGCTTTCCCAGCGATTCACATAGCTGGTCAAATGTCAGTTGATCCTTAAAAAGAAAATAGTCTTCCTGAGTGATATGAGCAATCACATTCCCTTCATGGTCAAATGAAACCCATGAACGATCCCGATATCGCCTGTTAAAAAGTAATACGCGACCTAATGGCATGTTCACCACAAATACAATTCTGTCAGATTCTTTAACAGGTATAGCGATCAGATTTTTTCTCAGAAAGGATGAAAATGCTTTAAGTTCAGCAAGGGAATAATTCGCTTTACCAACCTGTAGTGGTCGGTTTGTAAAACCGTTATTAGATTCATTCACCGGACTGGCTGCCATCTCTAAGACTTCACGTGTGCGCCACTTCATTTTCCTTTGCAAGATAAATATGAGCATCAGCGTCATGAATACTACCATCAACCCGGCCACGGCAATGAAATAGGGTTTGTAATCAACTATATCCAATAGAGTGATCATCAGTAGCAGGCAGGTGCCCGCTAGTTGTGCAACAACCGTGACAATGTAATAAGGGTTGCCGGTTCTGATCAGAATTACCAATGAAAGCATGGCTGCAAAAATGGTGATGAGTGAGCCAAACCCAATGGCCAGCCTAAAGCTGAAGATAAGCAGGAAGAAGAAGCTCGTAAGGGCTACAATACCTATGATTGCTTCAGTGCTTAATACCGGTGATTTTAGTTTTCTTCCGAAAGACATGATATATTTAGATTAATCAGTTAAATATGCTGGCTTTGATTTTACTCACTTCATACATGATCCTGACCTGCTCACCTTTCTGGTATAGCTCAAAAAAGTCAATAAACAACTGACCCAATGCTTCAACAAGCTGATCGAATGACAGCGCCTCTTTATATCTGAGGTAATCCTTTTTTGAAATGATCGCGCTAACATTACCATCAAAGCCGATCTCAACCCTTGTATTTTCAGAGTAGTCATTTGAAAATCCCAGTGGTAAACGATATTCATTTCCCGTAGTAATGGGAATGATCACAATTCTATCTTCTTCTTCAATGGTAAATGCGATGAGTTTACTTTTAAGGTGATCAGAGAAGCCACTGAGTTCATATTTTGTACTCCTGATCTTACCCAGCGGCCTGGGCCTTTCAGTAAAGCCATTGGTGGCTTCATTCACATTACGGGCTGCCAGCTCCAGTAGTTCCCATCCCCGCCATTTCAACTTTTTCGCCGCCATGATATATACCAACACAGCCATTTCAACAAAGATGAGCAATAATAGAGGCTTAAAACTGGATTCGGGAATTGCATACAAACCGATCTTTGGTGCCAGCAGTGTAGCTGCGATTATAGTGGATTGATAAATACAGGTTGCCATAAACCACGGATTTCCGGTACGCATTAAGTAGGCCAGGCTAAGGATGGCATAGATGCCAAAGACAAGCCCCATACTCAAAAGCCCATAACCAATCCCAAACAAAGCCCAGATAACAGCAAATAGGGCCAGGGCAATAACAGGCTGCATAATGCCGGTTATAGAAAAATCAGGTCTTAATTTTGTTGTTTCAAACATAATATTTTGAGTTATTCGTTTTCGTTCGACAATAATCCCTCCAATATAAGCTTTCCGTTTTCATTATCCGGGTTCAGCTCAATGGATTTTTGATAATTTATAATTGCGTTTTCAGTGTCACCACTTTTATTCAATGCCTCGCCATAACTATCATAAACATTCCATGATTGGGGATAAGCCTCCACATTCAACATAAATACCATGAGCGCCTCATCCAGGCGTTCGGCGCCCAGGTATTTATATCCCAGCCTGTTCATGTCGGCTTCGGTTTTCTCCAGGTCCAGGGCCCTGTTATCCCACAGCTCCCTGAATTTCTTCTGTGCAGCCTCCATACCTTCCTTTTCAATGGTTTTATCTATGATCCAGGCAGCTGTTGCCCCTTTTATCAATTCAGCTGTTATATGTATTTCCATGCCTTTTACCGTACCATCCTCATTCAGCATAAAGTTGTATTCCTTATCACCCATGGGGTCTTTCCAGCGATTTTCCTTTTCAGTGGGCTCAAGCATTCTGGCTTCGTCCACATCCGGCACAAGCATGGCCAATTGCCCTTGTTCCCAGATCACCCTGAATTCCTTCTGGATTTGAAAAATAATATAGGATCCTATCAATGCCTTGAAGTTCTCAGGTATTTCCTTATCTATACTGATTTCTTCCTCAAGTTTCTTTTGGGCAAAAGTGTTTTCAACAACCAGCATCTTATCTTCAGGAAAAATGAAATACACTTTATTTGTTAATTGGGCGTACATCCTCCCTTCCTCATCAGGCTCATGCAGGGCAAGCATTATCTTCCCTTTGATATCAACAGAGATGACGCCATCAACATATTGCACATCCAGCACATCACGTTTTGCCTCATTGGTATAAGGCCCCAGTATTTTATTGTATTCTTCCGGAATACCTTTTTCTTCATAGTTTTCTTCACCATCACCGAGGCGGTATTCAATGATCTCCATTTTTTCGGGATGGAAGCTTGTAAGTTCTCCTAACCTGATATGGCCTGCATCCACATAGTCAAATTCAAGGATTGTTGCATCAACGGCCACCCATCCTGCTTTTTCTCCCATATATACTTCTGTCCAGGCATGTTGTCCGAAGCTGCCGCCATACCATGGTGAGTACATACAACCAACAGACAGCCTTGAAGGAATGCCCACCGCACGGCAAAACGCTGCCAGCAGCCTTGAGTGTGAACCGCATTCGCCCTGCCGTGTATTAAGGGTTCCGATAGCAGTAGTCCCCCCGGGAACTGCACCGGAGATTTCCTCGCCTACCCATTTACTCAGGCGTATGGTGGCATCCCAGGAATCTGTTGATCCTTCTGTGATCTTCATCGCTTTGGCAATGATGTCGGGATGATCGGATTCGATGAAGATTTCAGGTTCAAGATATTTTATAAGGCTTTCTTCTTCCCTGAAATCAGGTGGGAATGGCGGTGCATCTGTGCCATCATACCACATGGGCTCGATCTCGAATATTCCCTGAATATGATTTTCATCTACCGTACCATTAAACTTTTGTCCGGGAAAATTCAGACTTTCAACTGTAATTTCCTCACCTGACGACTTAAAATCTGCCGATACCTTCAGATACGTCATTTTAATGAAATTGGGAATATTCTTACCCACCTTCGCAAAAATAGTGTTGTCGAGGTCAACGGTAGTAATCTTTTTTATAACCGATTCGTCCGTTAAATATATCGAGCGGTTCATGATATCGAAGCGGAGCGTCATCCCATCTTCCGTATTTACCCAGGTTTGGGTGTTGGTACCATCTTTGCTGTTATAAATATTGATTTTTAAGGTATTATATTCTTCCCCTGCAAAGGTGATGTCCTCTTCTCCAAGCAAGGTGAATTTTTGATCGGCAATATAACCGCGCATATAATCATATATGCGATAGCTTTTTTCCGTGGCTCCGCCCTGGATAAAGTCTTTTATGATATGGGGTGCACCCAATGAATTATCGAAGATCACACCGGCAATATCATGAATGGTGTCTGGTGTTTCCCTGGGAGCTTCGGTACGTAAAGCATAAGAGTCAAATACCTCCGTAAGAGCCTCGGCTATATTTCCCGATTCATGTTTAGATTTAGTATGATTCAGCTGTACCTGATGCGTCTCCGGCTGCATAATATGACGGCTGGTAATCTGTATGTTCATATCCTGCCCCAGGAGTTTCATCATGAGGTGAACAGTGTCAGAGGTTTCAAGCATAGGCTTGCCTTTATAATCAATGTTTTCAACATCTGTTGTAGCATAGCCACATAGCACACCATCAATCTCAACGGCATAATATATGCGTTCATATTGAGCATTTGCTGTTGTTGTTATCAACAGGCTGATTCCAATGACGATCAGACTCCTCAAAATTTTTTCTATTGGTTTCATATCTTTTGGGTTGAACTGGTTGAACTGGTTGAACTGGTTGAATTGGTTGAATTGGTTGAATTGGTTGAATTGGTTGAATGTTAAATTAATCCATAATTAATTAAACTGATTTTAATTCTGTTATAATCCTTTGTTCATTATTTAATTTATGATATTCAGCGAAGCGGAGGAATGTTTTCCCCATCATTTCGCAGAGCTGGTCGAAAGTGTATTGTTTTCGGTATTGCCTGTAGTCTTCTTTAGAGATAAATATGCTCATATCCCCATTATCTCCAAAAAATACGTGGCTGAGCTTATCCTGTTTGCTTTTCAATAAGGGGCTGGTGCCCATCGAAAAAAGATATTTGATACCATTCCCCGGGAAAAGTGCAATGCAAACCTTTTTTGTCTCCAAATATGAAGTAAAGCTATAAAGTTCATCTCTCTTATAATTGTGTTTGCCGGCATTGAATGGCCTTTCAGTGTAGCCGTTTCTTTCATCATGTACCTGCCTGGCCGACAAGCGAAATAATCTGATGGCATTTTTTTCCAGTGCCAGTGCCTTGGTCAATACAGGCCCCAATGTATAAAATATCACAAAGTTTGTGATCAATATCGCAAGCCACAGCTGTATGGTAATATAGCTTTTAATCCATGGCAGTAGTCCGGGGTCCGGGCTAAAGCCAATTAACTCAAAGGTTTCAATGGTTTGCCCCGGGCGTTCCGCCAGGAAATACCAGCAGATAGCGATACACATGACGGTCATCAGAACAAATGCTTGCCATAATTTTGTACGGAAATAATATACCAGCCCATAGATTAAAACCAACAGCCCATAAATATATGGCGTGAAAATCGTTCCTATCAGCTGGCCCTCCAGGATCAGGGGTATCAGGAACAAGGCAATTGGAATCCATACTTTCCAGATCGGGCGCCATTTTATACTTGAATCACTTAACATTGGTTTTGAGGTTTGAGTTTTAAGTTTTGAATTTGTTTGATA
>JBDLIJ010000025.1:0-22232 GCA_039714935.1 Bacteroidota bacterium
GCAGTGGCCAATGAAACATTTCCAATGAACTTTCTTCGACTAATACTATTTTTTTTGCTGTTTTCCATGGTGCATAAGTTTTACGACGGTGTGCTATTGATTTTAATAAGCTGTTTTTTGCGATGGCTTTCAAATGCTTTTTCAATGATAAAGATAACATCCCTGGCATCTTTTGGGCTTACCAGCAGGGGCATATTTTTGGTTAACACCTCACATACATTATCATAGAAGGCCATATAATTTCCTTTTTCGGTATTGATGGTCTTTGTCATTTGTGCTTCTTCCTTGTAATAATCAATTTTGCCAAAAAATTCAGCTTTGTCCTCTCCCCAATTTTCTGTACCAGGCATTTCACCGTTTTTAAGGCTGGCCTCCTGTGGGTCGATGCCAAATTTGGTAAACGTCGCCTCAGAACCCTCAATAACATAGCGTGGCCCTAGCTTTTTAACCATCATGCCTGCCTTTAATACGACCTCTTTGTCGGGGTAAAGTAATTCCAGCTTAAAATAATCATCAACGGTGCTACCGGGCCGTTCGGATTTAATATCTGCCCGTAAAGCTTCGGGCATTCCAAAAAGTACCAGGGATTGATCGATCAGGTGGGCTCCAAGATCATACAGAATGCCCCCTCCCGGAATATTAATATCACGCCAGGCATTTGGTTTTAATTCCGGACTAAATCTGTCGAAATGAGCTTCATAATAATCTATATCTCCTAATCTATTTTCTTCAACAAGCTTTCTGATCGTGAGAAAGTCACCATCCCACCGCCTGTTTTGAAAGACAAAAACGTGCTTTCCGGTATTTTCGGAAAGCCTGATCAGCTCATCAGCCTCGTCGCTTGAAGGGGTGAATGGTTTTTCGATGACCACATGCTTGCCTGCCATCAGGCACTCTTTTGCCATGGGATAGTGGGAAGTATTTGGCGTAGCGACGATTATCAATTCAATAGAGTCATCCTTAAGCAAATCTATATAGTTGTTTACCACAGACACATAAGGGTATATTTCCTTCGAGATCTGATGATTCCTTTCCACGACGGTGGCAAGATGAAACGAAGGGTGGCTGTGTATAAAAGGAGCATGAAAGACCTTTCCTGAAAGGCCGAAACCAATGATCCCTGTATGGATAAGCCTGCTCATGATAAAATATTATCCAGGTAATCAAAGCTTGTTTTTATGCTGTCAAACGCATTAGTCTTTATCACATCCTGTTCTACAAAAAACTCCTTCATGCCGGCCCGGGCACTATTTTCGAAGATGGTTTTATAATCAATTATTCCTGAGCCCACTTCTGTCATTTCTTTTTCATCTCCGGCCTTCATATCTTTTACATGCCAGAGTTTAAAGCGTCCGGGATATTTTTCAAAATATTTTAAGGGATCATGTCCGGCATAAGTGATCCAATAAAGGTCGATTTGCATGAAAACAAGGTCTGGGTTGGTATATTCCAATAATATGTCATAAGGTATTTCTCCCTCAAGCGGATAAAATTCAAAATCGTGATTATGAAAACCAAACTGGAGATCATTTTCTTTGCAGAATTCGCCGGCGGTATTAAATTTTTCGGCCAGTTCTTTATACTTTTCCGGGCTGTTCCATTGTTTTTTATCAAGCCCTGGCCACACCAGATATTTAATACCGGCTTCCTTATGTGCTTTGAGAACCGTCTGAACCTCGTCGCCTTCAAAAGTGAGGTGTGAGCTGATCACCTTCATTCCGAAATTTTGTACAAGGTCTTTAAATGTTGCCGGCTCTAATCCATAAAATTTCCCATTGCTGTAGCCGGCTGCTTCCAGGTTATAGTAACCGATATCTGCTATCTTTTTAAGGCTACCCTCCAGGTCTTCTTTGATTTCATTTCTCAGGCTGTAGAGCTGCAATCCGATGTTGCGGCTTAAGGGTACGGGCAGGGCAGATATTTTTTGTGGCATAAGCATACCGGCAAATAATCCGGCAGAAGTTGTTTTTAGAAATGTCCGGCGTTTCATGAGTTAAAATTAAGATTAAATAATTACTTCATTTTCAGCATCCCAATACACCCTCCTGTTTTCTTTGTAAGCCCTGGTACCCATGTGTGCCGCAATTGCTTCTTCAAAACCCTGATCAATACTACAACTGGGTTGACCTCCATTCCTTATGCAGCTAAGCCATTCTTTGATATGAAGATGTGTAGGATCTACTCTTTTCCCTCCCCGATACGTATATAATAATCCTCTTCCTGCAAAATACTGTTCTGTTGGAGAGGTAACGGCATCAACATTTTTCATCCCCGGAGCGTAAGAAAACAAGGGGAGTTCGGGATCAATAATCCCGTCTTTTATCTTTTCCTCATATTTTGTTGAATGTGGGTCAGCCTTGATAAGCAGGCTATGCCCCAGTTCCATGGATGCATCATGTCCCATGATCACTCTGCCACGTTTGCGGTTGCTGGCCAGGGTAGCACTATAGACCATACTCAGGTCTTTTTCGGGATATTCGAATACGGTGTGCAAAACATCCGGGACTGTTCGTCCGTCTTTGAAATAATATATCCCACCGCTTGATACAACTGACTCCGGTATTCCAAGGCCCAGTATCTGGTTGATCGCATCAAATTCATGTGTGAGCAGGTCGCCGGATAAGCCAGTGCTATAGTCCCACCAGCATCGCCACCGGAAAAAACGCTCCAGGCTGAAAGGATGGTCGGGGGCGGGACCGATAAACTGTTGCCAGTCGATGGTGTTTTCGTTTGCGTCTTCGTGGATGGGATAAACCCAGGCTCCGTTAGGGTCGTTTCTGTTGGTGGTGATCTCCACCAGTGTTATTTTTCCCAATATGCCTTTTTCTATGGCTTCTTTTGCTTTAAAATAGCTTTCAGTCTGCCTTCCCTGGTGCCCGAGCTGGAATACAATATTGCTTTCTTTTACCGCTTTTCTTACCTCATAGGTTTCTTCTTCCGTCCAGGTCATGGGTTTTTCTAAATATACATGCTTGCCTGCTGCCGCAGCCGCAATAGTCATGGGGCTATGCCAGTGATCGGGGGTGGCAATGATCACTGCATCAATATCATCGGCCTGGAGGAGGTCAAGATAGCTGTTGTATCGTTTTGGAGTATTGCCCATCTTTCCACCACTGCCGTCACGATTGACATTGGCTCCTGCCTCCTGAGCCATCCTGCCATAAGTGTCGAAAATATCACATACGCCATTTATAACAACATTCAGGTCTTCCTGTTCCAGGTATTGCCTGTAACTGTTATCCGCACTATTTGCTGATGCGCCGGCGATCCAATCATCGATTAGCCCGGGATGTGCAAAGCCGGCAGCTCGTGCAAGATGTTTTCCACGGCTTCCATAGCCTATTATCCCCAGGCGTATTTGTTTGTCCATGGGTCCGGGTGACGGAATCACAGGAGCTGTGGCCTTCAACCTGATCTCCTCAAGAATATTTTTTTTGAGAAAACGATCATAGCTTTGCTTTTTGTACCAGGCAAAAGCAAATCCTCCCAGTACAGGAACTGTGGCAAGGCCTTTCAGCAGATCTCTTCTTTTCATCGTTTTTTAAAAATAAAGCGATCAATCCCTATCTTTCTGCTGCTGGGAAAAACAAACAATACAGCAAGCGCAAAGACTTCGATCAGGTTTTTATTAATGATCAGATAACTTCCTTCAGCGGGTACCGCATAACGAATACCGACAAAGGGAGGGTGCGACAGATAATACAACAGTAGCAGCAGGATGCCAAAGATACATGCCGGGCGGGCCAGAAAACCAAGGATCAGGCTAAGCCCAATCAGGATCAAACCCCAGATATTCAGGATATCGATCATATTCACTGTTGCCGGATTGGAGGCCAGCCCATGAAAAAACCCCTGCATAAAGCCGCCGGAATCCAGCAAGAACCCCACACTGCTCCAATTTGGATTCATCAGTTTAACCAGCCCCTCGTAAAGAAAATGCCAGCCAATGGCAAGCCTCAGTATTACAAGCCAGCTTATCTGTGCATTATTGTATTTCATTATCCTCTGCTATTATTTCTCGTATAAAGATGTCTTTCCATTGCACTTTTATGCCTCCGCCATTATGTATCTGTAGTGCAACAGAGCCATCTGCCTTTCCGATTTTTTCATCCCGGAGGTCGGTCATCAGTTGTCCGTTCAGCCATGTCATTACACGATCACCTTCAACACGGATCAGCATCTCATTCCATTCGCCCATTTTAAGGATATTTTCCTTGTGGTCCGGAATTTCATTGAGCCAGCCCCTTCCGTAGGACTCATAAACGCCTCCGGTATTGTTTCCCGGGGGGGCGACTTCCACCTGCCAGCCGCTGACCTTTATACCATCAAAAGAAGATCTGAAAAACACCCCTGAATTCCCATCTTCTTCCTGAAGGAATTTCAGGCGAAGGACAAAATCCTGATATGACCTCTCTGTGGCCAGGTAACCATATTTTTCATCTTCACCGCTTTCACAAATCAGGATACCATTATTTACGTACCATTTTTCTGTTCCGTAAATATTCCAGCCTTCAAGGTCTTTGCCATTGAAAAGGGGAAGCCCTTTATCGGTGAGATCCTGCACCCTGATATTCCTGAAGAAAACAGTATCACCATGATCCTGAAGCCCTATATGGCCTTTGATGGCCAGCCCATAGTTGGGATAATCCTTCCATTTTGAATTAGACACGCGCATTTTCCAGTCCTCATCCCAGAGATCATATTCAAGCACTTTTTCACCATTTAACCAATGGATCACATGTCCGTCTTTCACGCGGATACCGGAAAGATTCCATTCACCGGCTGTTTTGATTTTTTTCTTAAGACTGTCAGCTATATGCATATCGTAGTTAGCGGCTGTTTTTTGCCAATCTTCCAGAGGATAGGCAAAGCTCAGGTCGTCAATAAGCTGATACTCAGGCCCACTTGCATATACGGTGTGATTATCTCCCTCAATAACATTAAAGAAAATACCACTGTTTCCACCTTGAGAGATCTTCCATTCAAAAGAAAGTTTAAAATCTTCAAACTGTTCTTTGCTTATGATATCACCACCCAGGTCTCCGCCTTTTCCGGTAGTCATAAGCAGGCTGTCATGTATACCCCATCCGGAGGGCAGGGAATCTTTTTTAAATCCACGCCAGGCATCAGTATTGCTACCGTCAAAAAGAACAATCCATTCTTTATCAGGAGGAGTTTTTTTAATTTTTTTCGTTTTTTCACTATTGCACGACCATAAAAGGATACCCGATAAAATGAATAAAATGATAAGAATTGGATAAGAAACGGAAGCTTTTGACATGTTTAAAGGTTTAAGGTCTGGTAAATTTATAAAAGATGGCATCCAAATCAAAAGAAATGATACACTGCTGATTAAAATTTCCATAATAGTGTCAAAAAACCTGCTTTTTCATAATGGGGCAGCCATTATAATATATGAAAAATTGTGATTTCGAAAATATTTCTTTACTTTTAAGCCAACAGAAATACTAAAAAACCCTATTCATTATGAAAAAATTTGTACGTTTTATTTTATTACTCGTCCTTTCTTTGCTGTTTGGTGCGAACCAGCTTTCAGCCCAGACAATTTTATGTGTTGACCGGGATTTTGACGATACGGGGGGGGTATACACTGATACATGGCCTATGATCCAGGCATCTCTTGATGCCAACGGCTATACCTATGAATACTGGGAAGTATTGGATCCGGCTGACGATGGCCCTGATGCAGAATACATGGGAAACTTTGATATTGTGATCTGGTTTAGCGGTGAAGCATGGACTGATGGGGAAACCATGGGACCTAATGATGAATTTAACCTGCTACTGTATATGAGTATGGGAGGAGGTAAGCTGTTTTTGAATGCCCAGGACTACTTATGGGATAAGTACCAGTCTTATGGTACTTTTGAACCAGGGGAATTCCCCTATGATCAGCTGGGAATTGTTACCGTTGAACAGGATGTATATCATATTGAAGAAGGTGCGCTTGCTGATTCGGCCCGTTTTGCGGGATCTCCCGGATCACTGGCTGAAGGCCTTGAATTCCCGGTTCAGGACATTTTTACTACCGATACTGACGACGGCCTTTATGGTGACAGCATTGCTGAGCATCTCGGGCAAAATTTAATAGGCATATTAGAACCTTATGTTTCACCCGGCCCGGCAGCCATTCAGTACGAAACAGAATACTTCAGATCTGTTTTTACAACCATTGACATTGCTGCCATTAGCGATATTGTTGCAAGAGATATTTTAATGTACCGCATCATGAACTGGTTGATGTATGGGCATATAGGCATCAGCGATCTTAAGCAAAATGATGTTGAATTGATGATCAAGCCCAACCCGATCACTTCTTTTGTGAATATCGGAATGACAGAAATCATGGATGAGCTCCTGATCTTTAATAACCAGGGTCAGCTTATGCTCAGCAAGACTGTAGACAACTCAAGTATCAGGATGGACCTCAGCTTTCTCCCTGCCGGAATTTATATTGTTAAAGTAAAAACCGCTGATGGAGTTATTACTGAAAAATTAGTGAAACAATAAATCCTAAAAACTATGAATGTCTGCACTAAACTGGCTCGTTTTGCCGGAATGATTTTCGGAACCGCTGCCATTGTTCTCGTTTTATTGGGAATTATTGGTTTTCTGATGTGGGAATTCAATGATTCAATCTTGTTCAATGTAGCCAATTACTGGAATTACCTGGTAGCTTCTATTCCTTTTAGCTTACTGGCAATTGTTTGCACTTTGTTCGTAATGTCGGGGAAAGAAAAGGTTTGAGGTTTGAAGTTTGAGGTTTCGATGTTCGATGTTTATTTATTTTTGAGGAAGGGGGGTCTCTGATGATTGCTGATGGGACAGGGGCTATAAAAGGACTTAGGAACAAAGTCCCTGACGGGACTCACTCTAATATCAAGTTTCAAAATCATCAGCCTCCAGTAGCCATAACTTGACGGCTATACCCCCATACTCCCTTTCTGCAACCCCAACAGGCATGATCATACATTTTATGCATTTATAATAATAATAGCATAATATTTTTGTTGGTATCTCATACATATATATTTTTGCCTGTTCAATAAAAACTTATCCTGATGAAGAATAAACAGATTTGTTCAGCCATCAAATTATCCTTTATGGTAATTGTGCTTACTTTTCTCTTTCAACATAATAATACTACTGATCCCAGGGAGGAATATGAGTCATTCCTTTTGGCGCAATTTGCGCAAATCCCTGAAGATATCATGACAGAATCGGAGGGCGAAAATCGTCCTGACAGGCCGGATCTTGCCGCCATGCAGAATTATTTCAACACGCTTGATCCGGCACTTGGTGCTGTTCCTGTTGAGCGATTAAAAGATGCCTGGGAGTATACGCGTTCTGTGCAACAATCTGTAAACCGTGAGAGCAATGCTTTGTTCTGGTCAACGGAAGGATCAAATATGGGAGGAAGAACCCGTGCACTGATGTTTGATCCCAATGATGCTTCAGGGAATAAAGTTTGGGCCGGGTCTGTAACAGGGGGCTTATGGTTTAATAATGATATTACTGATGATCAGAGCTCCTGGGCTGCTGTGAATGATATTTTGCCCAATCTGTCGATCAGCTGCATCGTCAGTGATCCGAATAATACCCAGGTATTTTATGCCGGAACGGGTGAAGCTGAAACAGCCCGGGTGATCTATCGTGAATCCTCAGGTGTAGGCATGGGAATATTGAAATCCAGTGACGGAGGTGAAAGTTGGGAAAGCCTGTTATCCACAGAATCGTTTAAATATGTTACCGACATACAAATTCGTGATGAAAATGGAAGCAGCGTGATCTATGCCGGTGTTGCATCAGGGATCTATAAAGGTGTTACACACCATAGTGAACCTGCCAATGGCCTTTTCCGGTCGGTTGATGGCGGCCAGAACTGGGAGCAGGTGATTCCGGATATGCCGGGATCTGATGAGCCTTATGCCATTTCTGATATAAAAATACAGGGTGATGGAAGAATCTATGTGGGAAGTATGGAAACACCTGATTTACAGGGAGGAGCAACAATATTTTATTCAGATGAAGGAACAAGCGGCAGCTGGACGGTCTATGAAGATGTAAAAACCCTGATTGAAGGCCATCTGGTGGAGAATATCCCCGGCCGGGTCATTCTTGCAATTTCCCCCTCAGATCATGCTGTTGTTTATGCCCTTTTTGCTGTGGGATATGAAGATGGATTTGTTTATTACAAAGGCAGGTATATTTTCCGTACTGACGATAACGGTCAAACATGGAGCGAAATAAACCTGCCGGATTATGACTATGCAACCCTTGCATGGCATGCCTTGAGCGGTGCTGTTGACCCTGTTGATCCTGATCATCTGTATGTTGGCGGACTGGATGTATGGTCCACAAGCAATGGAGGATGGTCCTGGCAGCATCAATCAGACTGGTCGCTGATGTATTGGGGCGGAGGTGATGATTACGTGCATGCAGATCAACATTTACAGTTATATAAGGAAGGATCATTAGAAGAGATGATCTTTGGTAGTGATGGTGGCGTTTTCTATACCGCCAATGCCAGTTCCACAAACCCTGTTTTTGAAGAAAAGAATAATAATTTCAGCACCTTACAATTTTATACATGTGCCATCTCACCAGTGGCCGGCGACAACCGATATATTGGTGGATTACAGGATAATGGAACTTTATTTTTTCAGGGCGACCCGCTGGATATTGATGATATGATCGATGGCGGTGATGGCGCCTATTGCTTCTGGGATGTGGATGAGCCGGCAGTATTTATTACCTCTGTTTATTATAACAGGTATACAGTATTTATGGATGGCAATGCATACCAGAGTGCTGGTGAATACAGTGGTACCTTTATTTGCCCTGCAGACTATGATTACAAGATGAATAAACTATATGCCAATGCCTGTAGTTTCTTTGGGTACAGGGCTGATCAGTTATTAAGGGTGACCAATATACCCGGCAACCCCAATGATACTTATATTACTGTGGGTACCGGAGAAAATACCCCTTTTACTTTTGTAAAATATTCACCCCATTCTCCTGAGAACACTTCCACACTTTTCCTTGGGGGCGAAACAGGCCGCTTATTTAAGGTTGAAAATGCCCAGGCTGCCCCCCAGGTTACGGAAATTACCGGTACTCAGTTTCCGGTTGGCTCTATTTCTTCTGTTGCCATCGGTGGTTCTGAAGATACCTTGCTGGTAACTTTTTCCAACTATGGTGTTTCGTCGGTATGGCAAAGTTATGATGGCGGAGACAGCTGGACAGACATTGAAAGCAACCTGCCCGACATGCCGATCAGGTATGCAATTTATCATCCGGAAGATGCAAAACAGGCAATGCTGGCTACCGAACTCGGAATATGGACCTGCAACCATTTACATCTGACCGATCCACAGTGGATACCTGATGTTGAAGGCATGGCCACCGTCAGGATAGATCAGCTTAGTTTAAGGGAAGCTGATAATACGGTACTGGCTGCTACCCATGGCCGCGGACTTTATACCACTGCGTGGGTATCAGACCCGTGGGTTTCCGTGGAGGAATATCCGGAACTGGATATTACAAATGTTTGGCCAAACCCGGCGAAAGATAAGCTCAACATTGAATTTGGTGAGATCTCTGCAGCTTATGTCCAAATGGAAATTACGGATCTTCAGGGCCGTCTGTTGCTACGAAACAGCCTGAACAGTCTGCAGAAACATCACAGCCTGGACCTGGGTAATTTTATGCCTGGCACATACATGTTGAAACTGCATGATGAGCAAGGGGCATATGTAAGAAAACTTGTTGTTCAATAAAAAAAAAGGCACCAACAAAAGCCGGTGCCTTTTTCAAATAATCAATATTTTATTAATTCGCTTCCATTTCTATTTCAGTTTTTGCCTGAACATTCACAGTTTTAACCATTTTGGGTTTTGGCTTGTCGACAATGGTCAATTCATCGATAAGGTTCTGGGCTCCAGCCATTTTATCAATGATGAAAAGTACATATCTGATATCAACATTGATGGTACGCTGAAGTTCCGGTTCAAAGGCAATATCACCACTCATTGCTTCCCAGTTTCCGTCGAAGGCAATTCCTATTAACTCACCATTGCCATTGATCACCGGGCTACCTGAGTTTCCACCTGTAATGTCGTTGGTGGTGAGGAAACATACGATCAGCTTTTCTTTCCCCTCTATCATTACTCCGTAACGTCCGTAGTCTTTTTTAGCATAAAGTGACTTTAGTTTTTCTTCTACAAAAAACTCATCATTCGACGGATCTTCCTTTTCCATCACACCAGCCAGTGTAGTATAATAATCGTAGAATACTGCATCTGCTGCCACATAATCCTGTACTGATCCATAGGTCATCCTCATGCTTGAGTTGGCATCGGGATAAAATACCTTATCAGGGCTTTGTTCGCGCAGTCCGGCAACAAATAAGCGATTATATTTTCCAACAGTAGCGCCGACTTTACGATATGGGCCCATTACCTGTCCCATCATATTTCCAAATTCTGTGGAAAGCAGTATTGCCGGATCTTTAGCCAGTGTTTTTGCTTTAGGTTTTTCAAGAAAAGCATTGATTTCTTCTTCACTTTCGAAGATTGATTCATCGAAGACATAATCCGCCAGGGCAGCAAAATCACCATCTACATCATCCAGCAGTTCCAGGAAGTACTCCGGTTGCTGGTCGACAGCAATATTTTTGTGATAAACAGCCAACACGGCGGCAAAGGCATCTCTGTCAGCAGGAGCGTAATAATTTTTGAAATGATCATCCATGCCTGCTTTCAGTTCAGCAATTGCTTCGTCGATAATTGCATCATTTGCTTTTGATTCCAGCAATTCCTGCAACTGCCCGAATTGTTTTGCATATCCCAATATCTCCGGTGAATTTGCAGCCAGGGCTGTATTTACCAGTCTGGGGAATTCTTCTGTAAGGGTGATATATGATTCTTCCAGGTTTTTCAGGACTTCTCCGTATTTTTCTTTTGATTCAGGATTGGCATCGGCCCATTCCTGGAAAGATTTTTCTATTACTTGTTTCTTTTCATATACTTTCAGGCGTTTCAGCCCGCGGATCTGACCGAGGAATAATTTCCATGCATTGGCCAGTCCGGCATATTTTGAAGCATATTGTATTCTCACGGCCTGGTCGGCATCCATATGTGTTTTCCATGCTTTGAGCTGGGCATCAAAGATTTCTACCAGTGATGGAAGAAATGCATCAAGTTTATATTCAATACCGAAAGAAGTAAGATAACGTTCTGTGCCTCCCGGGTATCCCCAGATCATGGCAAAATCGTCTTCATTGTATCCATCCAGTGAGATGGGAAGATGGTGTGCTGGTTTCATAGGGATGTTTTCCTCAGCATATTCAGCCGGCTCCCCTTCGGGGCCCGTATAAACGCGAAAAATGGAGAAATCGCCTGTGTGACGCGGCCACATCCAGTTATCGGTGTCGCCACCGTATTTTCCGATGGATGATGGGGGGGCTCCAACCAGACGAACATCTTCATATACTTTATATATAAAAAGATAGTATTCATTTCCTCCATAAAATGTTGAAACATTTGCAGCATATTTGCCGTCTTCTTCAGCTCTTTTTGTTAGTCTTTTTTTGATTTTTTTGACTTTTCCACTACGCTCACCTTCCGTCATGGTATCAGAAAGAAAAGGAATAATGCTATCGGTAACATTTTCCATTCTCACCAGAAAAGAAGCGGCCAGGCCTTCGTTAGGCAACTCTTCTTCCAGGCTCATTGCCCAGAAACCATCTTTCAGGTAGTCGTGTTCTACAGTACTGTGGGATTGAATTTTGTTAAATCCGCAATGGTGGTTTGTGAATAATAAGCCTTTATCCGATACGATCTCACCTGTACAGAAAAACCCTCCGACACCACCACTGGACAGGCCGACAATAGCATCTTTTAAACTGGAATTGTTGATACTGTATATTTCTTCGGCGGTTAATTGCAGACCTGCTTCCTGCATGTCGACAAAATTCAGCCTTTCCACGAACATGGGAAGCCACATTCCCTCGTCAGGTGGTTCATAAGCTACGGCTGCGCCTCCAAACATCAAAGCCGCAAACAATGATAATAATACTCTTTTCATTTTATGTTTATTTAATTTATAATTGAATTACTTCAGTCCAACAAATGCCGGTCCCTGTTCAAAGGTGATATCAACCGGGATATTAGAGCTATTCAGCCTGTCGAGGTCTGCCTGCAGGCCTTCAGGGATCATAGCAGCCTCCTCTACCCATGCTTTTGCAGCATCATAATCACCATTGCCCTGCATGATCAATATTTTCTGCATGAGGTTTACCATGGCTGTCTGCATTTTATCAAAATTAACGGTATAGGTTCCGTCCTCGTTTAAGGTGAAAGCCTCATGCTCCTGGAAATAGTTAAAGCGCATCATATTGGCTTTTCCGTGAGAGCTGGCTGCCCCAAAACGGGATGAGCGGAAGATACCTGCAAAAAAGGTCACGTAGTTATCCATAATTTCACCTTCGGTAAGTTCCCCCATTTCATATAATTTGGTGACCAGGTATAAACCCATGATGTCGGCTTTACCCTCTTCAATAGCAGAGTATTGTTCTTTCAGCGCTTCTCTTACGGTTTCAGTGCCATCAATGGTATTTTTAATTCCCATGGCATGTCCTACTTCGTGAAACATAGTATTTTCAAAAAAGGCTGTAAAGCTTATGTATTGGCGTTGTTCAGGATCAATAAGCAGATCAGAGATCGGCACAAGGATCTTGTCGAATTTAGCCTTCATTGCATTTTTGAGTTGCAGTTTGCGGGAGCCATACTTAACATGGACTTCTTCATCATTCGGCAGGTTAATGGCAATGGTTTTGCTTCCGGCATTACAATCACCGGCATAATAAATTACATCATAAGCATTCATGTCGGCTTTGCTTCCGGGAACATCTTTTTTAAATGCTGAATCCACAGGAAGTCCTTTTTGCAGATCGGGAAGCATGGCAGAAAATTTTTCAAGCTTCTTGCTCCAGTTTATATCTTTCAGGAGGATAAAAGACTCATATGCGGCCTTATAACCATAAAGAGCATCTTCATAGTTTTCGATAGCTCCAACAACAAAATCAATGTTTGTGTTTTGCATTTCCATCCAGGCAAAATCACTGGGCTGGTAATTATCTGTTATCAGGGCATCAGCTCTTAATTCCAGGTATTTTTTCAGACCGGGGTCTTCGGCGAGCGTAGCGGCCTTTTTCAGGAGTTCAGAAGCTTTATTCAATTCATCAGCATAAGCCTCGTGATACCACACTGACTTAAGAGATCCATTTTCATCTCTTCTGATCAATGTATACAGGCTGGTTTTGTTTTCATCATCAAAGGCTTCAAACTCTTCTTTGGTCATATCAGTGGGATAGAAGTTGGCTCCTTTGGGTTTTTCACCAATTCCATTAATAAAAGGCTTGTTGTTGTTCAGCCTGTCCCAGGGACCGTAATTGATCCTGGCGAACTGCCTGGTATTCTCATTTTCAATACCTGAAATAAAATCTTTTGTTCCGCCAATGGCCTGCTTCCAGAAAAGGCCATTCATGATACGGGCCACATCATAACAGATGCCGATGATTTCTTTTTCCTTGTCGGAAAGGTGTGACAGGTCGGCAGTAAGTTCAAATGAAGCATAAATGTTCAGGCGTTCATCAACATATTCCTGCGAGGAGGCTTCATACACTGCTTCTGCAGGAATAATCGTTTGTTTGTCGTTCTTGTTGCTACTTGTTTTTTGTTGCATGCAGGATGTAACAGAAAAAAGCAATACAATGCTTAAAATACTAATGGGAATCTTGGTTTTCATGGCTAGGTTTTAGTTGGATTCTTAATGTTGCGAAAATAAGAATATTTATTAACAACATACTACGAAACAGCCATAAAGCTACGACTTAGAGTGAAATCCAGGGACAAAAATTTTTATCTTACAGGCACTTTTATTTTTTCCTCATCAGTAATGCCTGAAACTATTTGAATATTTATCCCATCCGAGAGACCGAGTTCTATTTCTCTGCGTTCAAATATTTGCGGGCTGGTTTCTATTTCCACGAAAGAAGTATCATCTTCAAACTGGATAACGCTTTCGGGTACTGCGAGCACGCTGTCAACCCTGGCAAGTACGATATCGGCATTTGCGCTGTAGCCTGCCCTGATAAACTGGTTATTTTGCAGGGCGACATCAGCTTTGATCTCAAATTGTATCGCCCCGTTTTCTTCAACCCCTTTTGGGGAAATATGTTCCAGAATAGCTTCGAACGTAATGTCTTCAATGGCCCCGATCTGGAGAATAAGCGGCATGCCCTCATGGATCTTTCCAACTTCAGTTTCATCGATCTTGCCTTCAAAGATCATTTCGTTCATATCTGCTATCGTCGCAATTGTTGTCCCGGCATTAAATGTGTTGCTTTCAATCACTGAATTGCCCTGTTCAACAGGAACATCGAGTACCATGCCTGCGATAGTAGAACGCACCAGGGTGTTTGTTGTTTTCCCGGATTGCTTTGTTTGCCCTTCCTGGATCAACTCCAGGTTGCTCTGTGCGGCCGAAAGCTCTTCCCGGGCATTTTCATAGTTTAACTCATATTGCTCAAACTCTGCAGCAGGGATCACGCCATCTTCAAAGAGCTCTTTTTGCCTGCTAAACTTTCTTTTTGAATTCTCAAGTGAGATCTCTGCACGATTTACCCTTGATTCGGCATTATTAAGGCTTAACATATTGGGGATGATCTTGATTTTCGCGATCACATCGCCCTGTTTCACCATTTGTCCGGGCTCAACATAAAGATCTTCTATGATTCCTGAAACCTTTGGGGTGATATCGATCTCCTTCCGTGGATTTACCGATCCTGTTGCTACGGTTTTTTTAATAATACTCGGAGCAGTGAAGGCCGAGGTTGTTTCGTAGATTACCGGGACATCTTTTGATTTTCCATAGAGGTAATAAATAGTAAACCCGAAAACTCCTACTACTAATACAATGACAAAAATTCTGAAAAAGGTTTTCATTTTCTTATTTGTTAAATTTATTCATTTCTTAATGCGTCAATGGGCTTCATGCTGACAGCCCTGTATGCCGGTATCAGTCCGGCAAGAACTCCTGATAACACCAACACTTCCAAGGCCCTGATGGCAACACCAAAGTTCACTTCAGGGTTTGCAAACATGTCGCCTTCAGCCCCTGTTGTGGCAAGGAGGTAGTTCACTCCTTCAACGATTCCAACGCCAAGCACCAATCCAACATAGCCGGCCAATGTGGTTAAAAAAACAGATTCCATAATTATCTGGGAGATTATATTCCATGGGGTGGCACCAATGGCACGCTGGATTCCGATTTCGCGTGTTCTTTCTTTCACAATGATGAGCATAATATTGCTTACACCAATCACGCCAGCCAGCAATGTGCCGATACCTACGATCCAGATAAGTCCGCGAATACCGGCAAAAAGCGTTGTCATTTTGTTAAACTCATTTTCAAGATTAAAAGAACCTACTGCCCTTTCATCGTCGGGATGGATGGTATGGCGTTGGCGAAGTAATGCTTTTGCTTTTTCTTCTACGATGGATACAGGAACATCTTCTTGTGAAGTAATGCTATACCACCCCACAATATCTCCGAAATTATAAGTTTTTTGCAGGGTAGTGAAAGGCAGGAAAATGATCTGGTTTTCATGTTCAGCACGATTTGGCTTTTTCGATTCGAATACCCCCACAACTTTAAAATATACCCCCTGAATACGCAGGTATTTTCCGACAGGGTCTTCTTCCGGAGCAAACATCTCATTCACAACTCTTTGTCCTATAACACAAACCTTTCTGGTATTACGGATATCGAGATCGTTGATAAAACGTCCGTGTTTCATCCCAACCGGGTCGATCAGGTTGTATGCCGGGTAATCGCCTTGCATCACAAATGCACCTGTTCGTTCCCCTCTGATCACATTGTTACCATCTGCAGACCATCCCCTGATCCTGGGCCCGATATGTTTTATTTCAGGTATTTTATCCAGGAGAGCTTCTGTATCACTGTTTCTGAAATTGTAATGCCTGCCCCTGTCGAATCCTTTATAGGGCATGGTAGTACGCTGGGTCCACATAAACACACTATTGGTAGCCATGTCTCCCATATCTCTGCCCACAGCATTTTCGAGTCCGGAACCTGAGCCCATCATAATCACAAGCATGAAAATACCCCAGAACACTCCGAAAGCTGTAAAAAATGTTCTGAGCTTGTTTTTCTTCAAAGTGCTGAAGATCTCTTGCCATCTGTCTGCATCAAAGACTTTCAATTTCAATCAATTTATCAATTTAACAATTTAGCCATTTAGCCATTTAACCATTTAGCCATTTAGCCATTTAACCATTTAACCATTTAGCCATTTAACCATTTATTCTATTATTCATCCCTCAAAGCAATAACCGGCTTCACCGAAGCTGCTTTACGTGCAGGAACAAAACCGGCAAGGGCACCACAAAATACCAGCAAGACGGTAGCATAAACAGCTACCTGAATGTTTACTTCCGGATTGGCGAAGTAAGCTGTTTCGGGGAGCACTCCTGACATGGATTCCAGTAATCCCACCCCCAGGATCAGTCCGATATATCCTGCAAATGAAGTAATCAAAATAGACTCCTGCAGGATCAGGCTGATAATAGACCAGGGTGTTGCGCCCATTGATTTTCGGATTCCAATTTCTTTGGTACGTTCCTTCACTACGATCATCATTATATTGCTTACACCTACAATGCCGGCTATGATAGTACCGATCCCAATAATCCAGATAAATAAGCGGATATTCGAAAACAGGTTCATAAGTGTGCGGTAGTTTTCAATACTGTTGTATACGAATATTGCCCTGGGGTCGGTAGGGTCAAATTTCATTTTTTCTGAAAGATCCTGTTTAATCGTTTCGATCATCTCAAGGCTTTCTTCCACATTCGCATCTCCGAGATTCAGCAATATGCTCCTGACGTTGTTGCCCATATTGAAGACACGTTGGGCCGTTGACAGCGGAATATAGATTCGGCTCAGGTCGCGGTCCCCGCCGGGATCATCAAAGGTACCGACTACCTTAAACGGAATACCACTGACACGGATATACTCTCCTACCGGATCTTCGCCTTTAAAAAGAGCCTGCTCTACGATTTTGCCCAGCACCACGACCTTGCGATAGTCATCCTCATCAATTTCGTTTAAATAACGGCCTTTTTGAATTATCAGTGATTCAACATATTTATAATCCGGACTCACGGCAAAAATGTCAAAATTGCCATATTCATTTTTGTATGAGAGCGTATTGTTTCTCCATACCGATGAGCGCCCTGAGCTTTTGTCAACTCCCTGAAGGGCTCCGAGCTGGTTTTTTTCCTCATTGGTGAAGCGAAGTCGTCGTCCGGGCTTCATTCCTTTGTATGGCATGCTTGTGATTCCGGCATTGATCGAAAGATAATTCACGGCATCACCTGTAAACTCTCTCTTTACGCCATTTTCGAGGCCGTAGCCAGATCCCAGAAGAATGATAAGCATAAAGATCCCCCAGGCAACACTAAAACCTGTCAAAACAGTTCTGAGTTTGTTTTTTTTGATCGTGCTGAAGATCTCCTGCCATTTATCTATATCAAACATGGTTCATGGGATTATGCTGTTTGCAAGATCTTATTTGCCTGAGGCCCGGTTTTATGGATGCCGTTTTTTATGTTTTTCTCAATCAGTCCGTCTTTTAAGTGTATGATGCGATCGGTTTCTCTTGAGATATCATTTTCGTGCGTAACAATGATGACAGTGATCCCGGAACGGTTAATTTCTTTAAACAGGTCCATCACCTCCTGTGAGGTAGTCGAATCCAGTGCACCGGTTGGCTCATCGGCAAGAATTATTTTTGGGTGTGAAATTAATGCGCGTGCGATGGCAATACGTTGTTTCTGGCCGCCTGACAATTCATTTGGAAGGTGCTCGGCCCACTCTTCAAGCCCCATCTTTTCGAGGTACTCCATGGCCATGCGGTTGCGCTTTTTTCGCCCGTAACCTTTATAATATAGAGGAAGGGCCACATTTTCCTTTGCATTTTTAAAAGAAATCAGATTGAAAGATTGAAAAACAAAGCCTATTGTCGCATTTCGTAAATGAGCTGCTTTTCTTTCATTCAGGTCACGCATTTTGGTTTGGCTATAATTGCGCACCAGGGAGTCGTCGAGAAGCAACTCACCTTCATCATAAGTATCCAGTAAACCAATTATATTTAGCAAAGTAGATTTTCCCGATCCGGAAGAACCCATAATGGATACGAGTTCTCCCTTTTGAATGCTCAGGTCGATACCTTTCAGCACATGTAGTTTATTCTGGCCGACCTCATATGATTTATGTAAATTTTTCAGGGTAATCATAGTAAATACAAGATTTGCTGTATGTTATAACTAAAAACGTGCCACTGTCGTAAAGCAAACAAAAACAGCTTGTTAAAAAATGAATTTTCGTAGAGGGTTTCTTGATTTGTGTCCGTTTTAAGCAATAAATGTCCAGTAGCGAACAGCTAGAAATACTTGTATTAGCAGGTTTAAGAGGGATTTATTCTTTATTCGAAATAGAATGGATCTTCAGGACCGGAAATAAGCTGAACTTCCTGACCATTTTTGAAATAATTGGGCATTTGAAGATAAAGGTATCAACAAGATCAGCAGGATCGTATAAGTTAATATTCTCATTGATAAAATTTAAAAAGGCTGTTTTATTACTTTCTGCCAGTGATTAGCATACCGGATGTTAAAACAGCCTTTGCTGGTTCAGGATTTATTTTTCTTCTTTTTTCTTATCATCCAGCGTAAATTTAACCGGAAGATTATATTGTACCCTTACAGCTTTGCCACGTTGTTTTCCCGGCTTCCAATCTGGCATTGACTTGATGACCCTTATAGCTTCTGCATCAAGGCTTTTCTCTGCTCCGCGAAGTAATTCAATATTACTCACGCTACCGTCTTTTTCAATAACATAGGAAACAAAAACAGTTCCACTAATCCCTTTTTCTTTTGCCTGCTGGGGATATTGGATATTTTCGCTCATGTATTCATATAAGGCTTTTTGACCCCCCGGAAATTCGGGCATCTCTTCTACAACCGTAAAAATGGGAGCTTTTTCTTCCTGCCCCTTCTGAGCATCTTTTACGATCTTCTTGGGTGGTGGTGGCGGGTCTTCTGGAGTGGGTGTTTTCACTACTCTTTCAGCCTGTTGAGCTGAATTTGACTTTTTGACTTCCTGTGCCATAACATCCGGACTAAGGGATATTACCAGCATAAAGGAAACGGCAAGTGGTAAAACCAGTAATAGTTTTATCCTTGCAAATTGTGTTGTTTTCTTTTTGTTCATCATAATGAACCTCCTTTTTAAAAGTGATTTACTGAAATTATTAGTCAGATCGTTGATCTGGATTCCCGTACTCTGCTCGAAAAGCAAAGCACTGTAGACATTTACGTCTACCCCGCTGTATAATACCCCTTCATCAGCCAGAAATTCATGCAATACTTTAATTGCATGGCGATATAGCCAGATAAAAGGATTGAACCATTGAAATATGGTTAGTATTTCTAATAGGATCAGGTCGGCACTGTGCCATTGCCTGATATGTATTCGTTCATGTTGTATAATTTTTTTTGTATCGCTATCGTCGATATCGGTGCTGTTTAAAAATATGAGATTGAAAAATGAGAATGGAGAGAAAGTTTTATCGGTAAAAATGATATTCATTCCCGAATTTTTGGATATTCCATATCGCCGGATCAGAAAGATCAATTGAACTATTTGATATATAAATCTTATTGTGAAGATAAACACACCGGTAAGATATATAGCGATCAGGATCTGGTAAAATCCAGGATTACCCGCCATTGACGCCTTGACGCCTTCTGCGGTGATCACTACCGGGTCAAGGAGTACTGCATAGGTTAGTTGTTCGTGATTAAAGAATCTGGAAAAGTCGATAAATGGAATGATCAGCGAAATTAGCATTGCAGAAATCAGATAAAAACGGTTTGTCTTGAAAAACGTATCCTTTTTCATGAACAACACATAAACCAGATATAAAAAGACGATGCTTAGCGATGACTTAAGCAAGATTGTGATAAACTCATTCATTGTTTTGGATTTTTTTTCGGATAATTTCCTCCGCCATGGCCTGTTTTAAATCTTCAAGTTCTCCAATATCCAGGTTATTCTCATTGGTGAAAAAGGAAACCATTTCGCGGTATGAATTGCCAAAATAATTCTTCATAAAATGACCGAAATATCTTTTTGTGTATTCTTTTTTACTGACAAGGGGGAAGTATTCATATGATTTTCCATAGGGCCTGTGATCAACAAATCCCTTTTTTTCAAGGATCCTTATTATGGTAGAAACGGTGTTGTAAGCAGGCCTCGGTTCAGGCAACTCTGCCAGGATATCATTGATAAATCCCTTGTCTAATTTCCATAAGATTTGCATCAGTTCTTCTTCTGCCTTTGTAAGCTCCTTCATATCGTATTTGTTTATTAGGTAATCAACTAAAAAAATAGTTGGCTAAATTTAAAAATGTAAATAACTAATCTATAAATGCTGCATATAACCCGACAAACATACAACTAAAAAAGTAGTTAAGCAACTAAAAAGCTAGTTAAATGATAATTTATGTATTTTTCTTCATCGAACTGAAAAGTTTCATTGAATAGTTATTTAGTGATAATTGACCAAATCCCGTGCCAAAACTAAAAGTTTAGGAGATGCGTAAAAGCCATTAAAATTTTAGGGACCGATTAATTTCTTAAATTTACAGTTGTTCTTCATATAATTGATTGTGGAAACAATCGTTTATTTTACTCAAATAATGTTTTGATGAACGTATATATTCAAAAGAAAAGATGGAAGTGGGCATTATTGGCCATGGCTGTTTTTATTGTGACGGCCTCACTGTGGTATACAAACATAATGGTAAATAAAATTGCTCAATCCGAAAGGGATAATGTCAGGATATGGGCTGAAGCACTTCAAAGGAAGGCAAATCTTGTTGCTTATACTGATCGTTTTTTTGGTCAGATACAGGAAGAAGAAAGAAAAAGAGCTGAAATCCTTGCAGATGCCTCGAAAAATATGATGCGGGAGGTGAATTCTGAGGTTTTGGATATTTATTACAAGATCATAACAGGAAATACTACGATACCCGTTATAATGACAAAAGACAACGACAGTATTATTCATGCCCGAAACGTTGATGACAACGTTAGCCTGTATGATGTATTGGAGGGTGATCTGAAAAAAGAATTTACGGTGTATAATCCCATTCAAATAGAATATCTGCCTGGAGAAATTCAGATCCTGTATTTTAAGGAATCTCTCATTTATACTGAATTGAGGCATGTTTTGAGCGACCTAAATGAATCTTTTCTGGCTGAAGTTGTTGAAAATGCTGTTTCAGTACCCGTTATCATTACAGACAGCAGCAGGGAAAATATAATCGTTAGCGGAAATATTGACCTTAAGGAGGAGGAAGATAGTTTATTCTGGAGAGAGATCATTGAAGAGATGGCTTCAGAAAACGATCCGATTGAAATAACCCTTGCCGGACGGGAAAAGAGATATATATTTTATCAAAGCTCAGCGATTCAAACCCAATTAAGGATTTACCCATACGTTCAATTTGCTGTTATTGGCCTTTTTCTTCTGATAACGTACATATTATTTAGTATTTCAAGGAAATCGGAACAAAACAGGGTATGGGTGGGCATGTCGAAGGAGACTGCTCATCAACTGGGGACACCTCTTTCGTCTATGATGGCATGGTTGGAGTTATTGAAATTAAAAGGCATTGAAGATGAGGCGATTGCGGAGATCAAGAAAGACATAGACAGGTTAGAAAATATTACAGACCGTTTTTCTAAAATTGGCTCCCCTCCCAGTCTCGATCCTGTCAATATTGTGGATGTTGTGTATAATTCAACTGAATACATTAAATCCCGAACCTCAAGTAAAATTGAATATAAGGTACTTGTTCCTGCCGAAAGGCCCATTATTGTTGATGTGAACGCCCATCTTTTTAGTTGGGTAATTGAAAACCTGGTTAAAAATGCTATTGATGCGATGTCGGGCAAGGGCAAGATCACCATCTCTCTCACTGAAGAGAAAACGAATGTGATCATTGATGTGTCAGATACCGGCAAAGGTATCCCCAAGTCACATTATAAGGCAA
>JBDLIJ010000026.1:0-22232 GCA_039714935.1 Bacteroidota bacterium
CAGTGGACTATCCGCAAGCACCTACGTGCACAGGAGATCGCCATGGAAAACAAACTCCCGACCGTATATATGGTCGACTCCGGTGGTGCCTTCCTCCCGGAACAGGATACTGTATTTCCGGATAAGAATCATTTCGGACGCTTTTTCTATAACCAGGCCAGGCTCTCTGCCATGGGCGTACCACAGATCGCCATCGTGATGGGATCATGTACTGCCGGTGGTGCCTATGTGCCTGCCATGAGTGATGAAACCATCATCGTGAAAAACCAGGGAACCATCTTCCTCGGAGGCCCGCCACTGGTGAAAGCCGCTACAGGTGAGGTGGTCACAGCAGAAGAACTTGGGGGAGGTGAAGTGCATACACGCATCTCCGGCGTAGCCGATCACCTGGCCGAAAACGATACCCATGCCATACAGATCTGTCGCAATATCTTCGAGTCTATGGACGAGCACAAAAAGCAGATCCTGGATGTGATTGCCCCGGAAGAACCGGCATATGACCCTCAGGAACTTTATGGCATCGCACCGGTCGACTTCAAGAAGGCTGTCGACTCACGCGAGATCATCGCCCGCATGGTGGATGGAAGTAAATTCCATGAATTCAAAGAAAACTACGCACCTACTCTCGTAACCGGCTTTGCCCGTATGATGGGCTATCCGGTGGGCATCCTTGCTAACAACGGTGTGCTCATGCCTGAATCTGCCGTGAAAGCAACGCACTTTATTGAACTCTGTACTTCGCGTAAGATCCCGCTGGTGTTCCTGCAGAATATCACCGGCTTTATCGTGGGTAAAGACTTTGAACATCGCGGTATCGCAAAAGATGGTGCCAAGATGGTGCATGCCGTGGCCAACGCCAACGTACCCAAGTTTACGGTCCTCTTTGGAGGCTCATTTGGTGCCGGCAACTACGGCATGGCAGGCAGGGCCTACGACCCCAGGTTGCTCTTTATGTGGCCCAATGCCAAAATTTCGGTGATGGGCGGACAGCAGGCTGCCACTGTATTGGTCACCGTGAAAAAAGACCAGTATGCTGCCAGGGGTGAAGAGATGCCTCAGGAAGAGATCGACAAGATGCGCAAAGGCATTGAGGAGAAATATAATGTGGAAGGCTCTGCCTATTACAGCACCTCCAGGCTCTGGGATGATGGCATCCTCGACCCTGTCGATACGCGTAAAGTAATTGGAATGGGCATCGCCATGTCACTCAATAATCCATTCCCGGACCAGAAATTTGGTGTGTTCAGGATGTAACTAAATTATTTCTTGGATGAATTGGATACTTCCTATATTGATGTTTTTATTAGTACATTGTTCTTTAACTGCTCAGCAATGGAGCGATCCTATCGTTGTTTCTTCTACTATTGGCTTTAATATGGATTCAGATTTTGTTATAGATAATGAAAATAATATCCATGTTGTATGGAATTATAAAGTCGAAGATAACTTCTGGAAAGTTTTCTATTCAGTCTCGTACGATGGAGGTAATAGTTGGAGTGAAGCAGTAGATCTATTGGAAAACAATTCTCAATGGATGTCGCAACCACATATAGCTAGTGACTCTGAAAATAATTTATATGTAACTTATGATCATGACACTGGGAATCCTTCTCAAATGATGGTTTATATGATTAAAAACCTTGATGGAGTATGGATAAGTCCAGAAATAGTGTCAACTGATATGTTTGGATCAAGCTACAATCAAATAATAATTGATGCAGATGATCGCTTATATATATTCTGGAAAAACAATTCCCGATCTTTCTATAAGTACTATGAAGATAGTTGTTGGAGCGAAATACAATCACCATATGAACCAAATAACCTTATAACTAGTCTTTCACTTGATTCTCAAAATAATTTGCATTGTTGCGGAGGTAATTGGACAAGTTCTCCGGATAAAATAAAACTATCATATTACTATTATGATAAAGCAGGAGATTTATGGGCCAGTCCTGAAATTCTGACATCAAGTTTTATAGAGGTTGATCAAGATATTGGAGTTGACAATTTTGGAAATCCGCATTTGACTTGGCGAGAAAGAGACCAGATCCCAATACCTGAAAATGATTTTACATTATATCAGTTTTATAATGGTATGAATTGGACGGAAAAAGAGATTGTTGTTGAAGATCCTTGGGAACAACAAATTGCGATTGATCAGAATAATGGAGCCCATATAGTTGACCGGGAAAAGCTTCCTGTTGGTTGGCAATTAGTTCATCATAGAAAGATTGAAGATCAGTGGGTAAGTTGTCTGGTAGATTCCTCTGAAGTGGTTGTTGCACGTCCTGAGATAATTTGTTGTAATGATAAGTTATATCTAACCTATGATAAGACTTGGGATAGTGGAGTGAATGGATTTATATCTGATATTTTTATTTCAAGTTTTGATATACAAACAGGATTAGAGCCTTCTTATATCAACCTGCCTATTGACCTATCAATTTATCCTAATCCTTCAAATGACGTTATAAACATAGATTTTTTAGTTAACGAGGATTGTTTTGTCAATCTGTATATTTTTAGCCTGAATGGGGGCTTGGTTGTTCAGTTGGAGAATAGCAATCTCTCTAGTGGGAATTATCATTATCAATGGGATGGGTGTAACAATGATGGCAGTAAATTAAAAAGTGGATTATACTTATGTAGATTGCAGCAAGGAAAAACTATTATTACAAGGTCAATACAAATAACTAATTAATTGAATTATAAATATAATATGGCATATCAATTTAAGATTTTGATGTTTCTATTCATGTGCTTATTAATTAGTTTTAGCTATAGTCAAGAAAGGTATGCAATAATTATTACTGGCGAAAGTGCGGGCACAGATGCAAATGAGAATGGCAGTTGGATATCAAATAGCAATAATTCAACATGGGATGAATTTTGGAATGATACATACTTAATGTGGGAGATGTTAGTCATTGACAAAGGATATGATGATGAAAATGTATTTGTCATATACGCTGATGGAGAAGATTATTCTTACTTAGAACAGAATATTAGATATAAGGCTGAAAACCATATTGGGTATACTCAAATAACGGATTATCCAGCAACAAAAGACAATATAGAAACCATATTTAATGGACTTGCTCAAGGAATCGGAGGTTTCCCATTAATTGAAGATGATGATTTCTTGTTTGTTTATACTTTCGGACATGGCGATTATACTTATGGTATTGATGGAACACAACATTCTGTTTTGACATTAATGGGGTACACATGGGATACTACTCATTTGATTTGGGATTCTGACCATTCAGTGGCTGATACTGAGTTGCAAAGTTTTTTGAATAGTATTAATTGTCAAAAGAAAGTGATTGTGATGCAACAATGCTATTCTGGTGGTTTTCTGCCATACTTAGAAAATACAAATAGCATAGTTTTTACAGCAACCAGTAATAATATGGTGGCTCGTGCGGCTGATGAAAAATATTATGATGACATTGATTATCCCGGAGATCCAAATCCGGGTGTTATGTATTTAACTGATGAAAATGAAAGTTATGACCCATATTCGCATGAATATGGTCATGGAGAATTTAATCTCCATTTTCTTAATTCGATAAGGGGTGAAACCCCCAATGGGCTAACTGACTATTCCGTTCCTGGGTATGTAGATTTTGCATTGTCAAGTGCTGATTTAAACTTTGATTCTCAGATATCAATATATGAAGTATATGAATGGGTGAAAGATTTTGATAGTTGGCAGCGCTACTATGATCCATTATGGGGCGGATATGATGATATTCAATGGTCAGATATTGAAGGGATTAGTTCCACAACAACACTTGAATATCCAACAATAATAATAGAAGATATTTCAACACCTGTTACATATAAAGGAAGGATAGGTATTCCTATTGATGTGACTATTACATCAGGCGCAAGTATAAATTTCTTAGATAATGCTGAGATTTTTCTTTTAAATGGCGCATCTTTAACAATAGATAATAATTCTTCGATTATTTCAGGAGCAAATTGTAAATTCTATAGTAATGGAATAAGTAACGAAATTATTATTAATGGTCAGGCACAATTCGGTAACTCAAATAAATTCTATGGGAATCCGGATGAAGGAACAAATCTCAACATATTATTGCAAAGTGAAAGTAGTATCTGTTACTCGTCAGCATATCTCTCATATGTTGATCTGATGGGAGTTGTAAATTATTTCGAGCTTTTTAACTCCGAGCTTTCTAGCTCGTTAATTAACATATCTGATGGAACGATTGAAATAGATCATTGTGAATTCATCAACTCTAATTTGCATTTAAATAAAAGTATATCAAATGTTAGAAGAGTTGACATAAAAAACTCAACATTTCATTCATATGATGAATGCCCGGTTTATATTAAATCATACGATGACTATTTTATTGACAGTTGTACAATAGAAAACAATGGTGGAGATGGTATGCAAATTCATTATTCGGGACATGGAGTTGCAGCAAGGAATATCAGGGATTGTATTATCCAAAATAATGGGACGATTGAAACGACCACAGCAGCGGGAATCAGGATTTACTCCAGTAATGCAGAAATAAGTACAAATAATTATATTTCCGGAAATCCATACGGTATTCAGTGCCTTGATCAAAGTAATGTAATAATCAGAGGTAATTCATTTGCGCAATATGTAAATGAAACACAGAATATTACTTACAATGATATTAATCAGGTATATGCGACACATTATAGTTTCCCCCCCTATTTTCACTATAATGCGGTTTTCTATAACAACAATCCATATCCTCTGGTTTATCATGATATTATTTCTGGAACAAACCCAGATGAAGATGTTCGTGCAAATTATTGGAGTACTGATTTTGATCCGTTAGTAGATTTATTTGGTGGGAAATATGTTTGGGAACCGATATGGCAGTTGACTTCAGGAGGGGAAATTGAGACATACGCGGATGAGCGTATGTACAATAATGCAAGTTTACAAATTGCGGACACAAATTTCAATGAAGCTTCTGATTCTTTAATATTATTGGTGGAGACTTTCCCTGATTCTACTTATGCCCATTCAGCACTTAAGCTAATGTTCGCAATGGAATCAGAAGCAGGCGGAGATTATACAGATCTTTTGATGTATTATAGGACGAATACAACGATACAATCAAATGTTAGTTTAAAGAAAACTGCGGATTTTCTTATTGCTATGTGCGAGATTGAGAGAGAATATTATTCCTATGCAATTGATTATTTTGACAGTATTATCTTAAATCCTGAAACATATGAGGATTCACTATTTGCAATAATTGATCTGGCATATACTTATGATAGGATGGGGGATACACTTTTAAAATCCTCTTATCAGGGACTATTCCCACAGTATAAGTTTTCTTGCACAGATGATTATAATAGGAATATGGAATTCCATATTGACCTTCTTTTTAAGAATCATTTAGAAAATACTCATCCAAATGATGATTTATTTTTTGATGAGGTTGAATATGGCTCAGTTAAAGTATTCCCAAATCCAAGCTCGCAATATGTTAATATAGAGGTTATTGCAGGATCAGATCAAATTGGCGAACTTTGCATTTATAACACTTTTGGAAGAATGTATTTTAAAAAGGATATGATACCTCTATCCGGAAGTGTGGCAAATATTATGGTCAATATTTCAGAATTTCCGCCGGGAGTTTATTGTTATCAGCTTAAATTTGATAATGGTTCTATGAAATCTGGTAAATTCGTTAAACAATAAGTCCTTATGATTGGATATACTAATATCGATTTCGAAAAATTAAACAATGCCGGCATTATCTGGCTGAACCGCCCTGAAGTGCACAATGCCATGAGCGCTGAGATGATCGGTGAGATCGTGGATGCCTTTGTAAAGGTAAACGATATGGAGGATGTCCGTTATGTGATTCTCCGCGGGCGTGGAAAATCATTCTGCGCCGGTGCCGACCTCAACTACATGAAAGGCATTGCCCAGTTTGGTTTTGAGGAAAACTACCAGGACGGGCTAAAGCTGGCCAAATGCTTTAATGCAATCTACACCTGTAAGAAACCAACAATTGCAGTAGTGCATGGAGCAGCCATCGGTGGTGCTAACGGACTTCTGGCAGCCTGCGACATGGTATATTGTATGGACGACACCAAGTTCGCCTTTGCGGAGGTGAAGCTGGGCATAGCCCCGGCAACCATCTCACCATATGTATGCAAACGTATTGGCGAATACGGTGCCCGCGACCTCATGATCACCGGCAGGCGCTTCCTCGGAAAAGAAGCTGAAAGCGTTGGCCTGGTGAACAAATCCTTCGAAACAGAAGAAGCCCTGGACGAGCAGCTGGCCTTTACCCACAAGATGCTCATGAGCAGCGGACCGGGGGCCATGGGTGCAACTAAAGAACTCATTTACAACTTATATAACAAATACAACTTTGAAGATTCCATCGACTACTCAGCGAAGCTGATCGCAGAGCTGCGTGCTTCGGAAGAAGGGCAGGAAGGCATGGCCTCCTTCCTGGAGAAAAGAAAGCCAAAGTGGAATGCTTAAGGGATCATGAAATTGAAAAACTAAGAACTAGATATGGCAAAAAAGAGACCAATAAAATTTAGCCTCGTCTACCGCGATATGTGGCAGTCGTCAGGAAAATTCCAGCCACGGGTGGACCAGCTCACCAGGATCGCCCCGGTGATCATCGACATGGGATGTTTTGCCCGCGTGGAAACCAATGGTGGAGCCTTCGAACAGGTAAACCTCTTATATGGTGAAAACCCGAACAAATCGGTACGGGAATGGACCCAGCCATTTAATGATGTGGGCATACAAACCCATATGCTGGAACGTGCCCTGAACGGGATACGGATGTTTCCGGTGCCAAAAGATGTGAGGCAGCTGATGTTTAATGTAAAAAAGAAGCAAGGGACCGACATCTCACGCTCATTTTGTGGGTTGAACGACCACCGTAACCTTGAGCTTTCCATTAAGTATGCCAAGGAAGCTGGCATGATCTCACAGGCCTCACTTTGTATCACATATTCAAAGCTTCACACTGTAAACTATTTTATGGATGTGGTTGACAAGGTAGTAGAACACGGTTGTGACGAGATCTGCCTGAAAGACATGGCCGGCATTGGCCGCCCGGCAATGCTGGGACAACTCACTGCCGCCATCAAGAAAAAATATCCGCATATCCTGGTGCAATATCACGGACACTCAGGACCGGGCTTTTCTATCGCCTCTATGATGGAAGTGGCACGCGCCGGTGCCGACATCGTGGATGTTGCCATGGAGCCCCTCTCCTGGGGGATGGTACACCCCGATGTGATCACCATCAGGGATATGTTGTACGATGCAGGATTCGACGTGCCCGAGATCAACATGAACGCATACATGGAAGCCCGTGCTATGACTCAGGAGTTCATGGACGACTTTCTGGGATACTGGATCAACCCCAAGAACAGGTTTATGTCGTCGCTCATGATACAATCAGGACTTCCTGGTGGAATGATGGGCAGCCTCATGGCCGACCTCAAAGGCGTACACGATAGCATTAACTTTTCACTCAAGTCGAGTGGTAAGCCGGAACTATCGGAAGATGAACTGCTCATTAAACTTTTTGATGAAGTGGAATATGTGTGGCCAAAACTTGGCTATCCGCCACTGGTAACACCATACAGCCAGTACGTGAAGAATATTGCCCTGCTCAATGTGATGCAGATGGCCAAAGGAGAAGCACGCTACTCCATGATGGACGACAACTCCTGGAACATGGTACTCGGCAAAGCCGGAAAGGTGCCCGGGCCAATAGCTCCGGAGCTCGTTGAATTGGCCAAAAAGCAAGGCCGCGAGTTCTTTGATGGCGTACCACATGACCTATATCCTGACGAGCTCCCTAAGTATCGTAAAGAGATGAAAGAGAATGGCTGGGAAACAGGTGAAGATGATGAAGAACTCCTCGAGTTTGCCATGCACGAAGACCAGTACAGAGATTATAAGTCAGGTGAAGCCAAAAAACGCTTTGAAGCAGACCTGGAAAAAATGAAAGCACAAAAATCAACAACAAAAACTACTGTAGCCGTGGACACAAAAACAGCACCGAACAGGGATTCATACAACAAAGATCAGGTAGATAAGAATACCGCCATGGTAGCCTATCTGCTGTATACCCTGAATACCGAAAAGAAGGTGAATGAATACAAACCCAAAAGCATCAATGTCTGGGACTCGATAGGATACTGGCGTAGTCAGCAAAAGGTAGATATGACAATGGATGATAAAAACATTGAGATATCTACGAAAAATATCGAAGACGGAAGCTGGGAGTTTAAGATCGGCAGAAAAACCTTAAAAGCCAATCTGGCATACCACGATTTGGGTGAGGTGGATTTCAAACTTGGTGATAAAAGCTATTTTGCACAGATCTCTGCCGGCGACGGTGAATATGCCAAGGTAAGCATTAACGGAGACGATTTTCAAATGCTCAGGAATGACCTTCTTGATACGGAGCTTTCGGCAGGAGCAGGCGGCGACGGCATGGATGCAGGAAATCTTGTTGTTTCTCCTATTCCCGGTAAGGTGTTTAAGATCAATGTGAAGGAGGGCAAGAAGATCAAGAAAGGCGATATCGTGGTGGTGATCGATGCCATGAAGATGGAAAACAATATCACCTCTAAGAGAGATGCTGTTGTGAAGAAGATCCTGGTGGACCTGAACGAAATGGTGGAGGTGAACACCTCCCTGGTGGAACTGGAAGAAGAAGTGATAGAAGAGAAAGAATAAACTGATATCCGGCACCCGGTATCTGGCACCCAATAATTATTTGCAGGCATTCAAATACAAAGAAAATGAACTTTGAACTTACTGAAGAACAACAAATGATTCGCGACACTGTGCGCGATTTTGCCGAAAGGGAGATCAAGCCGGTGGCCCAGGAACTGGATGAAAAAGCTGAATTTTCTTATGATATCACAGCAAAGATGGGTGAGCTTGGCCTGTTTGGCATGTATCTGCCAGAGAAATATGGCGGGCAGGGACTGGATACGCTATCCTATATTATTGCTGTGGAGGAACTGGCACGTATTGATAGCTCACAGGCTGCTACGCTGGCAGCACATAACTCCCTGGGTATTGGCCCCATCTATTATTATGGTACCGAAGAGCAGAAGATGAAATACCTGCCGCAGCTCTGTACCGGCAAGGCACTTTGGGGCTTTGGACTTACAGAGCCCAATGCAGGATCTGATTCAAGAGGTTCTAAGACCACTGCCAAACAGGACGGCGATGAGTGGGTGATCGATGGATCAAAGATCTTTATCACCAACGGCTCAGCCGATATCAATATCGGAAGTGCAGTACAGGCCGTCAGCGGCGAAGAGAATGGTAAGAAGATCTTCAGCACCTTCCTGGTAGATAAGGGAACACCTGGCTTCAAAACTGTTTCTATGCACGGCAAGATGATGTGGCGTGCGTCAGATACAGCTGAGCTGTATTTTGACGATTGCCGTATCCCAAAAGAAAACCTGCTGGGTGAAATTGGAGAGGGCTCACATATCATGCTCAGCACCCTCGATAATGGTCGTCTTTCAATAGGTGCCATGGGCCTCGGCCTGGCACAGGGCGCTTTTGAGCTGGCCAGAGCCTACGGCAACGAACGCAAGCAGTTTGGAAAAACCATCAACAGCTTCCAGGTAAACGCCTTCAAACTGGCCGACATGGCACTCAAGATCGAGTTGGCCCGCAACCTGCTTTATAAAGCCTGCTGGCTGAAAGATGAAGGAAAACCTTTTGGCAAAGAATCAGCCATGGCCAAACTCTACTGCTCCGAGATTGCCAAAGAAGTAGCCGACGAAGCCGTACAGATACATGGCGGATACGGCCTCATGAAAGACTACGACATCGAACGCCTCTACCGCGATGCCCGCCTGCTACAGATCGGCGAAGGGACCTCCGAGATTCAAAGGCTGGTGATTGCACGCTATGTGAATAGCTAACTGGATTGTGTGCGATTGAATTGCGTGCAACAGTACAATTTGAAGCTTTTTTGAATTTTGTTTTTCCCTATCTTCGTAGTCCATTAAAACCAACGAATAAACAGATAATATCATAACAAATGGACTATAAGAATCTCTGGGCTCCGACCCCTGATCGTTCCGATAATTCTCGTATGCAAGACTTCCTGGATCATGTAAATGAAAAATTCGGGAAATCTTTTACCGGCTATGATGAACTCTTTAACTGGAGTGTTGAGAACCCCGCCGATTTCTGGGGCGCTTTCTGGCATTACAGCGGAATTATACACTCAAAAGATTATGACCGGGTCGTAAATGATCCGAAGAAAATGCCAGGAGCTAAATGGTTTGAAGGTGCCAGGCTGAACTTTGCCGAGAACCTGCTGCCACGCAGAGATGAAAAAACAGCCATCATCTTTCGTGGTGAGGCTGAACTGGAACGCCGTATCAGCTATGCTGAATTATATGATCAGGCACATCGTGTGGCAGAAGGATTAAAGAAAATGGGTGTTCAGAAAGGCGACCGTGTGGCCGGCTTCATCCCCAATATGCCGGAGGCCATCATCGCCATGCTGGGTGCTGCCTCTATCGGAGCCATATGGTCATCATCCTCACCCGACTTTGGCATCAAAGGCGTGCTCGACCGCTTCAGCCAGATCGAACCCAAGGTGATCTTCGCGGCAGATGGCTATTACTACAAAGGAAAGGCATTCGACTCACAGGAAAAGCTGAAAGGGATATTGGATAAACTGCCTTCAGTGGAGAAGGTGGTATTGATCAACTACACCAATGCCGTTCATGCTGACGATATAAATAATGCAGTTACATGGGAAGAATTTGCCGAACCGGTAAAAGGGGAGATGACATTTGAACAACTGCCTTTCGATCATCCCTTATACATCATGTATTCATCCGGGACCACCGGATTACCAAAAAGCATCGTGCACTCTGCCGGTGGTACCCTCATCCAGCACCTGAAAGAGCTTATGCTTCACAGCGACCTGCATGAAGAGGATACCATCTTCTATTTCACCACCTGTGGCTGGATGATGTGGAACTGGTTCATCAGCAGCCTGGCGGTGGGATCGACCATTGTATGTTTCGATGGCAATCCTTTCCATCCCGGCCCGGATGCCCTTTTACATATGGCTAAAGAACTGGACGTGACCATATTTGGTACCAGCGCAAAATATATTGCCAGCCTTGAGAATGCGGGCGTTAACCCCAGGGATATTAGTGACTTTCCGGCCCTGAAGGCTATACTGTCGACAGGCTCACCCCTATCCAATGAAAGCTTTGAATATGTGTACAGGGACTGGAAAGAAGATGTCCAGTTATCCTCTATCGCCGGCGGTACTGATATTGTTTCCTGCTTTATGCTGGGGAACCCGATGTTGCCTGTGTACATGGGCGAGATCCAGTGCCGTGGTCTGGGCATGGATGTCGACAGCTTTGATGATTATGGACAAGGTATCACTGCTAAGCAGGGTGAATTGGTGTGTAAAACGGCATTTCCTTCCATGCCCATCTATTTCTGGAACGATCCCAAAGGGAAGAAATACCACGATGCCTACTTCGATGTGTATGACGGCATCTGGCGGCATGGCGACTATATCCTGCTGAGTGAGCATGGTGGCGTAACAATGTTCGGAAGATCGGATGCTACACTCAACCCGGGCGGTGTACGCATAGGCACCGCTGAGATCTACAACGTGGTGGAAAATATGGATGAGATTGAAGACTCAGTCGTGATAGGCCAAAAATGGGAAGATGATGAAAGAGTAGTACTTTTCGTGAAACTAAATGAAGGCAATACGCTGGATGATGATCTGAAAAGGAAAATCTCAAAGCTCATCCGCAGCAACTGCAGCCCGCGCCATGTACCGGCCATCATCCTCGAAACCATTGGCGTACCTTATACCCTCAATGGTAAAAAAGTAGAGATCGCCGTAAAAAAAGCCATCCTTGGAGAGGAAATTAAGAATAAAGATGCCCTGGCCAATCCGGAGGTGCTGGATTACTTTTCAGCTATTAAGAAGCTTAATGGCTGATGATTTTTGAAACTTAATATTTCGTTCCTACGGAACTTATTTTTTCGTTTGGTTTATCATTTTTACCAATATGTTGTTCCTGGCGGAACAAGTGTAATTTGCATATTTCGGAAGTAGTTTGAGCATAGAGTGAGTCCCGTTAGGGACTTTATACTGGCAGAAAGTTAAATGGTGATAAAAAACAAGTGCCGTCAGGTACCTAATATTTGATTCTTCATGACCTTCCCTGTTCAGTGTTCGATATTCGAAAAACACTACCTTTGTTTACATGAATAAAAAGCATCTGCTTTTTCTTTCCCTCCTCTCCGGCCTGCTGCTGTCTTTCGCCTGGCCACGTGATGGGTTCGCAGGACTGATGTTCATTGCTTTGATCCCTTTCCTGTTCATTGAGGACCATATCAGTAAAAACCGTCAGGATTTCCATCGCTTCGCGGTAATGCTATACACCTACCCGGGATTCCTGCTATGGAATACCCTTACTACATACTGGATATGGAATTCTACCGAACTGGGATCTGTCGGGGCCTTGATGGCCAACGCTTTTTTTATGGCAGTGGTGTTCAACATCTATTCTTTTACCAAGAAACATGTTTATGGTAAAAGCCATGGCTATTTTATCCTGCCTTTCTACTGGATGAGTTTCGAATACTGGCACCTGAACTGGGACATGAGCTGGCCATGGCTTAACCTGGGCAATGCCTTTGCCGGTTTTCCCACATGGGTACAATGGTATGAATATACGGGTACTTTTGGCGGCGCCTTGTGGATATTGATCATGAACATCCTTTTTTACAGGTTTATCACACTGGGGTGGATGAACACTAAGCCAGGCAGGGCGAAAATTCTGTGGGGCACGACAGCTGCAGTCTTCCTGATCGTACCATTGCTGATTTCCAACATTATGTATTGGAACTATGAAGAGGAGCAGCGCCCGGTAGAGGTGATCGTGGTACAGGCCAATATCAATCCTTATACTGAACAATATACACTACCCCCTGAAGAGGTAATCGACCGCAACCTTGATCTTGTGAAGACCCTCATTGATGATAAAACCGACTTTGTGATATGCCCTGAATCTACAATACAGGAGGATATTTCTGAGCATTATTTTGGTCACAGCCCCAGCCTGAGGCAGATCAGGGGGTTCATCGAACAGCACCCGAATATCAGCGTGATCATTGGAGCCTCTACTTTCAGGGAATTCCTCGAAGGGGAGGAGCTCACATATACAGCGCGTAAGTTCAGGGATGCCGATGCTTATTACGATGCCTATAATACTGTATTTTTTCTCGACTCTGCCGGGCAGATTGAGGTATACCACAAGTCAAAGCTCACCCCCGGTGTGGAAACGATGCCTTTCCCCAAATACCTGGGCTTCCTCGAGAACTTTGCATTGGACCTGGGTGGAACTGTAGGCAGTCTGGGGACAGATGAGGTCAGGAAGGTATTTGTAAGCCACAATGAGTCGCTCAGGGTGTCGGATGTGATCTGCTATGAGTCTATTTATGGCGAGTTTTTTGCCGAGTTTGCCAGGAATGGTGCCGAATTGATCTTTATCACTACCAATGATGGCTGGTGGGGCAATACGCCCGGCCACCGGCAACATTTTATCTATGCCCGCCTGCGTGCCATCGAAACCCGACGTAGCATAGCCCGCTCAGCCAATACCGGGATTTCCGCATTTATAAATCAACGTGGAGACATACTGGCGGAAACAGATTATTGGGTGCCGGCAGCACTGAAACAAACGATCAATGCAAATGACAAAATCACATTTTATTCCCTATATGGTGATTTTATTGCCAGGATATCAGCCTTTGTTGCTGTAATGCTGCTGCTGATAGCAATTAGTTTCGCAATGAGGAAAAACAAACGATTAACGCTTAATGGTTAAGTATCATCTGCCTATCGCACACTACCTACTCATATTTAATTGCATCCACAGGATTCGATGATGCTGCTCTGAGGATGTGAAAGCTGATGCTGAGCATGCCAACTGCCAGTGATAGCAATCCTCCAAGGATAAAGGCGAGAACGCCGATCTGAATATGGAATGCAAAGTTCTCAAGCCAGAGGCCAAGCACATACCATGCAACCGGGATGGCGAGCACAAAGGCAATCACGATCAAAAGTGCAAATTCCCTGATAAGAAGGTTCACGATATTTGTCATGGTGGCGCCAAGCACCTTCCTGATGCCGATCTCCTTTGTTCGCTGCTCAGCAATGAAAGATGATAATCCCAGAAGGCCAAGCAATGCAATGAAGATCGTTAATACCGTGGCAATGCTGAAGATGATGCCCAGGTTTTTTTCGGCTATGTACATCTCGTCCCAGGTTTCTTCCAGGAACCTGTAATTGAATGGCCGGTTGGCACCGAAGTCATTCCATTTCTCTTCAATGAACTCGATCGCTTCTTTTGTTTTTTCCTCTTTGATACGTATGCTGAGGTGGTATTTGCGAAATTCGGCCGGGAACATCATTTGTGGCTGTACATGATTGTGCAGCGACTTGAAATGATAATCTTCTATTACTCCGATCACCTTCATGAACCTGCCTGAATCTCCTTCCAGGCTGAAACCCCAGTTGATCCTTTTCCCGATGGGGTCATCCTCCCAGCCATAGGCCTTAACCAGTGCTTCGTTCACTACAACTGCCTGCTCCTCATCAGTGCCCATGCTTTCATCAAAGAACCTTCCTGTCTTGATCTTTATATCGTAAACATCTGTATAGTGATAATCGATGATCGTAATCATACTGGATTCGTCAATCCAGCCTGAATCTTTTTCCATGCGTACAACCTGTATCCAGGTGTTAGCACCCGGAACACCAATGGAGTTTGTTACACCAAGGATGTTGGGGTTTTGCAGCAACTCCTCCCTGAACATTTCTGCTTTTGCTCTGAAGGAGGTATCCTGCATCTCCAGGATGAGCATATTGTCCATATCAAAACCCAGGTCTTTGTTCTTCAGAAAGTTTAACTGCTGAGAAACAATGACTGCCCCGATGATCATGGCAGTTGCGATAAAAAATTGAAATACAACCAGGATCTTCCTGAGAATACCGCTGCCTCCGGTTTTTGCAACGGCACCTTTTACCACGGTAACAGGATTAAAAGATGACAGGTAAAAGGCCGGATAACTGCCTGAGATAATACCGATGATGGTAGCAACAATTACGATCCCGATAATAAATGCGGGATTTGTGAAGATGTCGGTGCTTACATTTTTTCCCGATAGCAGATTAAAATCCGGAAGCAACAAATACACAAATAATGCAGCCAGTAGCAGCGATATGTAGCTTAACATCAATGACTCGCCCAGAAATTGACGGATCAGCTGGCTTTTAACGGCTCCGGCTACTTTCCTGATGCCGACTTCCCTTGCCCGCTTGGTAGAACGGGCGGTGGCCATATTCATATAGTTGATGGCTGCAATGAGCAGTATGAACAAGGCAACAGCAATGAAGATATAAATAAAAGCCTTGTTCCCTTTCGGAAAATCAGATGAAAGATGATCAGAAAAATGTTGCTCTGCCAGAGGTGTCGACATCAGCTCATAGCTGGCATTGATCTGGTCGCCGATGGCGCGCATATATTTGTCGTAGAACTCAGGAAACTTTTCATGAATAGACTGCATATTGCTATTCTCATTTAACAGCAGATAGGTGTAAACGCCTATATTCCAGAACCTGCCCGGCTCCATGCTGTTGAACTCTTCTTCTCCTCTTTCTGCGGCAAGGGTAGTCCCCGATATTAAAGCATCAAATTTAAGATGCGAGTTTGAAGGTACATCCTGCATGACCCCAGTCACCTTGTATTGTCTTCCGGTTCCCGATTCGAGTATCTCACCGAAAGGATCCTCATCCCCGAAATATTTCTCTGCAATTGATTTTGTGAGAACGATCGACAATGGTTCAACAAGACATTTAAGCGGATCCCCCATGATCAGGTCATGCGTAAAGACCTGGAAATAAGTGGAATCAGTAAAATAGAAATCCTCTTCATAGGATTCTTTCTGCTCATTCCTGAATAAGGTGTTGCCTGCCCCGAATATTCTTACCACCGATTCTACTTCAGGATATTCGAGCTGCAGTGCCGGACCCATCGGAACCGGCACGATGGCAAACATCTCATTCTTGCCCGCTATCGTAAAGTTTGATTCTATACGATGTATCCTCGGTGCGTTCTCGTGGTATGTGTCGTACGACATCTCATCATTGATATGCAGATACAGGAAGATGAATGCCGTCAACCCGACAGATAACCCAAGAATGTTCAGGAAGGAGTAAAACTTGTTTTTTACAATATTCCTGAATGCACTCTTAATATAGTTCGTAATCATGGTGGATAAGTTTTGAATGTACTTACTTGATGTTTTCAGCAATTATCTGACCATCAAACAGCCTGACAATGCGTTGTGCATATTCAGCATCCCGTTGCGAGTGTGTTACGATGATAATGGTTGTGCCCTCATCGTTTAGTGTTTCCAGCAGGTTCATCACTTCTTCCCCATTGGCAGAGTCCAGGTTCCCTGTGGGCTCATCAGCCAGGATCAAATGTGGATTTGCTACCACAGCCCTGGCAACAGCAACACGTTGCTGCTGTCCGCCTGAAAGCTGCATAGGAAAGTGTTTCTTACGATGGATGATCTGCATCTTTTCAAGCACCTCATCAACGCGCTTTTTACGCTGTGAAGATGACATCCCCAGGTATATCAGTGGAAGCTCCACGTTTTCCTGAACATTGAGTTCATCAATGAGGTTAAAACTCTGGAATACAAAGCCAATATTTTTCTTACGTAGTTTGGCACGCTGACGCTCATTCAATGATGCTACCTCATCTCCATTAAAGCTGTAGCTGCCTCCGCTGGGATTGTCGAGAAGGCCAAGAATATTGAGCAAAGTCGACTTTCCGCACCCTGATGGCCCCATAATGGCCACAAATTCACCTTGCTTAATCTCAAAGCTTACCTCATTCAGTGCAGTTGTTTCAACCTCATCAGTCCTGAAGATCTTACTTAAGTTTTCTGTTTTAATCATTGCTGTGTTGTTTGATTTATCCTTATATAATTTATGACGATATTCGAATTACATAGTTACATTTCTTATTCATATTTAAGTGTGTCAACTGGATTTGCTTTTGACGCATACCAGGATTTTACTGCCGTGATGGCCAGTGCAACCATCATTACGATGATGGCGGCGATCAGAAACATGATCCAATTCAATGAAGTACTGTAGGCAAAGTGATTCAACCAGTCTGTGATTAGCAACCACGATGCTACCCAGGCCAGTACACTGGCAATGGTGATCAACCAGAAGAACTCAACCGATAGGAGCTTTATGATATGCATTGATGATGCTCCCAATACCTTTCTGATACCTATTTCGCGGGTGCGTTTCTCAGCCATAAATGATACAAGCCCGAATATGCCCAGGCCTGCAATGATGAGGATAAGGATCGTGAAGATCAGTGACAGCTGGCTCAGATTGTTTTCATCATCATAGAGCTTTTGCAATTCCTGGTTGAGGAAGGAATATTCAAATGGCCGTGAAGGAGCATAGCTCATCCATACCTTATTCACCAGCCCGATGACTTCCTGTTCTTTCCCGGCCTGGAATTTGATAGCCATATATTTCAGAAACCACATGATCTCCCTGGGCTTTTCCTTCATGTTCAACACAAATGGACCGGATGCCTCATGAAGTGATGTTGCATGGAAATCCTTGATCACACCCACCACCCTTTCATTGCCGTTCAGTGATTTGAATTTCTTGCCTATTGCAGCTTCATTGCTTTCCCATCCCATATGCCTGACCATTGCTTCATTGATCAGGATACCATTGACCGGATCTGTGGAATTAAGCTCATTATAATCTCTGCCGGCAACAAGTTTGATGTCGAATGTCTTTGCAAAATCCCACATCACTACCAGTGCGGGGTAAAATTGCCATTGGTCTTCCGGAAATCCTTCAGGCCGGAACTCATGTGTGTTGTGTGCGGCACCAAAGATATCATCCATAGCCGTTACGCTCAAAATCCTTGAGTCTTGCATTAACTCCTTACTGAAAGCATCATAACTCCTGGCTATAGGTGTACGGTTGATTGGGATTACCATGATGTTGTCTTTGTTGAATCCCAGTTCAGCATTTTTCAGGTAATTAAGCTGGTTAAAGACCACCATCGTGCCAATGATAAGTGCAATGGATATGGTAAACTGTGCTACCACGAGTACTCTCCTGGCCAGGCCGCTATTGTTTGTCATCTTATGATCACCATTAAGTACATTCAACGGACGAAATGCAGACAAATATAATGCCGGGTATATTCCTGAGAAGACCCCCAGAATGAAGCCAAGTAAGAATAAGCCAATGAAATATTGTTGACCTAATAATATGTTCAGGTGAAAATCTTTGCCGGTAAAGTTGTTGAAAGCAGGTATGGAAAGCTCAACAATGATGATGGCAATGATCATGGCGATGTAGGTCAGGATGAGTGACTCACCCATGAACTGTAAGATAAGCCTGGACCTGGACACCCCTATGGCTTTCTTTATTCCAATCTCCCTCGCTCTGTTACTTGAAGTAGCCGTAGAAAGGTTCATGAAATTTATTCCTGCAATGATCAGCAGAAAAAGGGCTATTGAACTTAATATAAAGATGTATGACCTGTTATTGTTTTGTTCGATTTCGTAATCCAGCCTGGAGCTCAGGTGAATGTCTGTCAGTGCCTGTAGGTAGAGTGTAACATTGTCCTTCTCGGCATCAAAAAAGTACTTGTCAATGAATTCAGGGAACCTTTCCTCCAGCATATCGGGTGTAGCTCCTTTGGCCAGGATCATGTAGGTCCAGCAAGGATTCCAGACCCAGGTCCCGGGTAGCCTGCCTCCATAAACTTGTTTTACTGACGCCATTGATCCCATGAAATCAAAGATAAAGTGTGATTGCGGGGGCACATCTTTGATAATACCGGTCACCTTCAGGGGTACATTCTCTTCAAACTTAATGATCTTATTAAGGGGGTTCTCATCAACAAAATATTTTTTTGCCATCGACTCCGTGATAACAACAGCATTGATCTCGTCCAGGGCTGTTTCAGGATCGCCCTGGATGAAGGTATGATCAAAGACCTGAAAGAATGTTGAGTCGGCAAAGAAGAACCTTCGCTCATTAAACTTCTGTTCTCCATATTCCACAAGGCTCCGGGGTGCCTGGAAATTGAATATGCGGCAAATGTTCTCCACCAGTCCGGGATAGTCATTTTTCAGTGTAAAGGCAACCGGAAATGGCAGGCTGGCGGAGTTTTCGCCTACCCCCTCAAAATCATAAAGCTGGGCAATGCGGTAAATATCATCCGAACGCTCATGATACCGGTCATAGCTAAGCTCATCAAGTACGTAAAGCATGATCAATATGAAACTTGCGATGCCTATCGTGAGCCCGGCAATATTGATCAAGGAATAAATCTTTCGCTTGAAGAGGTATCTGATGGCCGTTCTGAAGAAGTTTTTGAACATTTAGTATGCCTTTATTTTACTATTCAGGTAACTTGTAGTAGATCTTACCTACTATTTTCCAGCCATCATCAGCAAATTTGTACAATGACAAGTAATCAGTATATATTTTTTTCCCTCCTTTGCTAAGGTGGATCTTCGCTACAGCAGCTGTTCCGGTGATATCTATTAATTCAAATTCACAGCTTGTGAGATCTTCCGCAGGTAGTGGATCCGGGTTTTTCTTTTTTCGCATCTCAGCATAGGTGATCCAATTGTAGATTGGCAGCTTATCTACCATAACATCTTTGTAGATCAAAAGGTTGAAACCCGGATAGAATCCCTTACGTGTTGCGTCAAGGTCGCCGTTGTTTTGAAGTCCATCAACATAGGCGGTCAGGATCAGCTTTTTAATGGCTTCCTTATCATTGTCTTCATCGCCGGCGAAGGCAAAAGCACCAATGAGGAGTGCTATGAGGATGAGTGTTAGTTTCTTCATTTCTTTCTGGTTTAGGTGTATTATTGAAAAAATCTAATTTATATATGGCATTGATAATTTTACTCCGCCGGAGTCCCGTTTTTCTTCCTGAACATAAGGGGGATACTATCTTTCCCGGGTGCACCGATCTCCATTAACTCCCAATCGTTCTCATACTCTGCGATCTTCTTTTTAAGTATTGGTACAGGATCGGTGGGGGAGTCATTATTCCCTTCCCAGGCGAGCAACTCAACTTTATATTGTATTGTTTTCTTGCGCCCGTTGATCCTTACTTCAATTTCAATGTTCTGCTCAACATCAACATCAGGGATTAGGATTACTACTTCTTTCATAATGAATAGAATTAAAGGGAATTATAATTTTTGGGTCAGTTTCTGAATATGAGTTTGTCCTTCCCACCAAATGATTTATAGGAGGATACGATCACTTTCTCGCCCGGATCAAGCCCGCCTTTGACCTCATAATACCTTGTGTTTTGCCTGCCAATACTGATCTCTCTCTTTTCAGCAAAATCACCTGATGGGTCAACAACATAGATCCAGTTGCCACCTGTTTCCTGGAAAAATCCTCCACGCTTCACAATAATAGCATCAGTGGCACCGCTGAAGATTACTCTTAACTGTACTGTTTGCCCGCGTTTGATTGCTTCTGGTGATGGCCCGTCAAACAGCAGGTCTACCTCAAAAGTGCCGTTTGAAACATTGGTATAAATCTTACTAATATGTAGTTTGTAGGTTTGTTTTGTAAAATCAAATTCTGCTTCCTGGCCAACAAAAACCCTTGAAATATAACGTTCGTCAATCCTGGCTTTGAGTTTATATCCGTCCATCATATCGATCTGTCCTAAATGCTCTCCGGCCTGCTTGATCTCACCGATCTCGGCACTGAAAGACGAGAGCTTCCCATCGGCAGGAGCCTTGATGTTCAGGTTTTCTACGGTTTTCCTGAGTAGCTCCAGGTTATTCCCCATCCTCCTTATTGACTGGTTGATCTGAGCAATCTGGGAATAAGCAAAAACAGAATCAAGCTTCTGAAGCTCTTCGCTAAGTTCTAATTGCCTCTTCAGCCCTGAATAAGTACGTTCAGCATCTTCCCAATCTATAAGGGCTATAACTTCGTTTTCAAATAGCTGTTTCTTCCGCTTGTAATCCATTTCAGCCTGCTGTAACTGATATTCCAGGCTTGCAATTTCTTTTTCCCTGTTAAAGCGGCTTTGTTCCAGTTGTATCTTGGTGTTCTGAAGGTTGTTGATGGCATCCAGCATCCTGGTTTCCTGCTCCATCGTACTGAGCTCCATATTTGCATTCATCAACTTCAGGATAGGATCTCCTTTTGTGAGAATGGCACCATCTTCAACATATACAGATTCTACAATTCCGCCCTGCACAGCATCTATAAATACTGTATTCCTGGGAAAAACAATCCCATCGGTAGGAATGAACTCCTGGAACTTATCCTCCATGACCATGGCAATGCTCAACTGGTCCTTGTTCACATAAAGCCTGCTTTGCTTATCTCTGATGAATAACAAATAAATTAGAAAAAACAGAAAGATGCCTGCTGCTCCTATGCTTAAGATCCGCTTCGCAGTCCATTTTTTCTTTTTTATGGGCCTGTCCATATCTATAAAATTTGGTTTAACATTTTTTAACTAAATCTGTGCCACTAATTGTAAGTGGCGCTATATCAACAATTAGAGGCATGAAATCTGCCACTATATGCCTTGAGTTGTCCACTATCGTGCATAGGCGTGTACAGATTTGAACATTATTCATAACTTTACTTATTCATGAAAACTTAAAATTGTTTTTCAGCAGGTTTATTCTGGCAATATATTTGTGTTAAAACCTGGAATGTTATAATAGAAATCACCTGTAAAAACCACCTGACATGAGTAAAATGGAGGCTAAAATCCTTATCATCGACGATGACAGGGATGTCTTGCTCGCAGCAAAGCTTTTTCTGAAGCAGCATTTTAGCATTGTGCATACAGAAGAGAATCCTGAAAATATCTCTGACCTGATGCAGAATGAAACCTATGATGTCATTTTGCTCGACATGAACTTTTCACGTGAGGCTACCAGCGGGAAGGAAGGTTTTATGTGGCTGAATAAGATACTGGAGATCGACCCTGCTACCGTCGTTATACTGATCACAGGCTATGGTGATATTGAGCTTGCTGTACAGGGAATTAAAGAAGGGGCGACC
>JBDLIJ010000027.1:0-21990 GCA_039714935.1 Bacteroidota bacterium
TAGCCAGTACCAGGTCGGTTTCCCTTTCCTGTATCACCATATCTTTCACAGCAACAGATGGAAGCCCCGATTTAAGCTGCGTCCATATTTCACCTCCGTCGATGCTGAAGAAAGCCCCAAATTCAGTTCCTGCAAACAGGAGTTCCGGCTTTTCAGTATCCTGTTCAATGGTATGAACGGCTCCGTTTTCGGGCAGGTTTCCTGAGATGGAGTTCCATGTTTTTCCCTTATCACTGCTCTTAAGAATATAAGGAGTGAAGTCGTCGCGCTTGTGGTTATCAAAAGAGGCATACACCACATTTTCATTAAATTTATCAGGCAGGATATCACTCACATAAGTATATTCCGGGACACCGGGAAAGCTTTTCACCTGCGACCAGCTTTCACCTGCGTCTTCCGTCACAGAGATCACACCATCATCGGTGCCGACATACAGAAGGTCTTCTTTAAGGCTTGATTCCGCAAGAGCGACAGCCATGCCAAACAGTGAGGTAGATACATCTTTCTGCACCGCATCTATTCCCCAGTACCTGTCCATTACCGGCCAGGTGTTCCTGTCGACCTGCGCGGTGATGTCATCGCTGATCACTTCCCACTTATCGCCACGGTTATCGCTTCTGAATACTTTGTTGGCAGCGATATAGAGCCTGGTTTCCGAATGAGGGCTAATGAAAAATGGTGTATTCCAGTTCCACTTATAGGTATCTTCACCTTTGCGGGGCTGAGGCTTGATCCCTGTATTTTGTCCGCTTTGCTTGTCGTGGCGCGCAATATTTCCATACTGGGATTCGGAATACACAATATCAGGATTTTTAGGGTCGATGGCCTGGAAGAAGCCGTCACCACCCAGGGTAACATCCCATTCTCCCATACTCACTCCCTGGCGGCAGGCATTTTGTGAAGGGCCTCCGATGCTGTTATTATCCTGTGTTCCGCCATATACCCAGTAGAAGGGTTCTGTATTATCGACATTAACACGATAAAACTGTGTTACAGGAAGGTTAGATTTAAAAATATAGTTTTTGCCATCGTCATAAGTTTCATAAACACCCCCATCACCTCCGATCATGAAATGTTCGGTGTCGTCGGGATCTATCCACAGGGCATGATCATCAACATGGCGGCCATTATTACCAAGGCTCTTCCATGTTTTCCCCCCGTCAAGTGTACGTTGGGATATCGTCTCCACAGAATACACCTTGTCAACGTCATTGGGGTCGCAAAATATCTCATTATAATACTGTCCACTGGCATGGTGGCTGCTCATTTTTTGCCATGATTCGCCCCGGTTGTTCGTGCGAAAAAATCCACCACTTTTTCCTGCTGCCTCTATGATAGCATAAACAACATCGGGATTGACCGGTGAAATGGCCAGGCCAATTCCGCCAACATCGCCGCCCGGCAGTCCTGAGGAGAGTTTTTTCCAGCTTGTACCACCGTCGGTAGTTTTATGTATTCCCGATTCAGGCCCGCCTCCTATCTTAGTATGGACGTGACGTCTGCGTTGTTCAGCTGAGGCATAGATCACATCCGGGTCACGGGGATCCATGACCATATCGTTGATGCCGGTGTGCTCACTGATCTCAAGTACCAGCTCCCAGTTTTCTCCGCCATCGATGGTTTTATACAGTCCTCTTTCTCCTCCGGGGCCCCAGAGGGATCCTTCAGCTGCAACATATACAACATTAGAGTTCCGGGGGTCGATAAGGATCTTGCCTATCTGGCGCGACTCCTTCAGCCCCATATTTTTCCATTTCTTACCTCCGTCAAGTGACTTATATACGCCATTTCCATATCCCAGGGCACGCTGATGATTGTTCTCACCTGTTCCGGCCCAGATCACATGCTGGTTGTTTGGGTCCATGGCCAGGCACCCGATGGCATATGTACCATAATTGTCAAAGACGGGAGAAAATGTGGTTCCATTATTTACCGTCTTCCATATATGCCCGGAAGCCACTGCCACATAATACTCGCCTGCCTTATTGGGGTTCACGGCAAAGTCGGCAATACGTCCCGACTTAAAGGCTGGCCCGATACTACGCCACTTGAGGCCGCTTACCTGGCCCGATGTTATGGTGTCGTTTTTTTGTTCTTTTTTGTTCTTCTTCTGGGCATACAGCTCAGGTGTTGTAACTACCATCATCAGCAGTACAATCATAAATAAGGCTTTGCTTAGCAGTAATGGAAGAGATTTCATTTCGTTGGGTTTTAGTTGTAACTCTACAGAGGCTGTAAATATATGAAAAAGGTTTCAGGTTTTAACTGCATACTGCCTACTGCCTACTGCCTTTTCTAAAATGATCATACACCATCCCGGCTTTCGCCTTGCCTACGACCTCGGCAAGTTCCTGTTCTGTGGCATCCTTTATCTTTTTCACTGATTTGAATTTCCATAAAAGCTTTTGCGCGGTATTAAAACCTACACCATCAATATCTGTCAGTTCTGATTTGATGGTTCCTTTTTCCATGCGTTTTCGGTGATGGGTGATGCCAAAGCGGTGGGCTTCGTCCCGAAGATGGCGAATTACCCTGAGCGTTTCGGATGTTTTATCAAGAAACATGGGTAGGGAATCACCGGGATAATAGATCTCCTCCAGCTTTTTTGCAATTCCTATGATGGTGATCCTGCCTCTCAATTTCAATTTTTCCAGGCTCTTCAGGGCTGAGCTGAGCTGGCCTTTACCTCCATCGATCACAATGAGCTGGGGCAGGTCCTTTTGTTCATCTAATAAACGTTTGTAGCGCCGGTAGATGATCTCTTCCATAGATGCAAAATCATCAGGGCCCTTCACGGTTTTGATGTTAAAATGCCTGTATTCTTTTTTTGCCGGCCTGGTATTTTTAAAACAAACCATGGCTGCAACCGGATAATCACCCTGAAGATTTGAATTATCGAAACATTCGATGTGTGCAGGAAGCTCTTTCATCCGCAGGTCTTTCTTCATGGTTTCCAGTATGCGGCGCGAATGCCTTTCAGGATCCGTAAGATCAAGTTTCTTTTGTTTCTCCAGTTTGTAATATTTAGCATTTCGTTCTGACAATTCCAGCAGTTGTTTTTTATCTCCCCTGTGCGGGACGCTAATTTTAATATCCGGGAATCCCTGATCTGGTTTAAAGGGAAGGATCAGCTCATGGCTGCTATCTCCGAAGCGTTGCCTGAGGTCGGTTATCGCGAGGCTGAGCAGGTCTGAGGGGGATTCATCAAGCTTTTTTCTGAGCTCCACGGTATGAGCCTGGACAATAGCCCCATTCACCACTCTCAGGAAGTTGACATATCCGTATTTTTCATCTGTAATAATAGAGAAGACATCCACATTATTGATCTTTGGATTGACCACTGTCGACTTGCTTTGATAGTTCTCAAGAAGTTCAAGTTTTTCTTTGATGATCTGTGCCTTTTCAAACTCAAACACCCCGGCATGCACCATCATTATCTTCTTCAGCTCCCTGATGATGGTACTGATATTACCTTTGATGATTTCCCGGATCTCCTGTATCGACTGATTGTAATCCTCTTCTGTCTGAGCACCCACACATGCCCCCAGGCAATTGCCAATATGATATTCCAGGCAAACCTTAAACTTAGCACGTTCAACATTCTTGCGGCTAAGATTATGATTACAATTTCGAAGCGGATACAGCGACCTGATCAGTTCCAATACTGTATGCATCATCTTTCCGGAAGCATATGGCCCGAAATATTCGGAGCCGTCCTTCACAATATTCCTTGTGGAAAATATCCTGGGGAAGCGTTCATTTTTGATACATATCCAGGGGAAGGTCTTATCGTCTTTCAGCATAACATTGTATCTGGGCTGGTATTTCTTGATAAGATTGTTCTCCAGGAGCAGGGCATCGAGTTCCGAGTCAACCACGATATGCCTGATGTCGGTGATCCTTTTCACCATAACGGAGATCTTCCCGCTCAGCGACTGATCTTTTTTGAAATAGGAGGCGACCCTTTTTTTCAGATTTTTGGCCTTCCCCACATAAATAATGTTCTCCTTGTCGTCAAAAAACTGATATATTCCAGGTTTAGCGGGCAACACCTTCACCAGTTCCGACACATCATTATGCGTACTCTCAGCCATCAGTGTTCGGGAGAGAATTTATCTTTCAAGCCATCCCAGCCCTGTGCTTTTATGGCGATCGACATACCATCAGCAGTTACCAGGTTCATCCCGCTGGCAGCATCGGTCATATGGCCAATAACTGCGATGCCGCTGATATCTTTTAAGCGTTCATAGTCGCCGGGTTTCACTGTAAAAAGGAGTTCATAATCCTCTCCTCCGTTCATGACAGCGGTATGGGGATCGATCTGGAAGTCAGCCGCAACGTTTATGGTTACAGTATCTATAGGCAGCTTGTCGGTATATATCTGGCACCCCAGTTCCGAGCCTTTGCAAACATGCATGATATCAGAAGCCAGGCCATCCGATATATCGATCATGGCAGTGGGCCTGACGTTGACACCCTGAAGCATTTTCCCAATATCATTACGTGCTTCAGGCTTGAGCTGGCGCTCAAGAATATAGTCCAGCCCTTCCAGTACAGGTTGCATATCAGGATTGGCTTTATACACCTGTTTCTCACGTTCAAGCACCAGCAGGCCCATATAGGCTGCTCCCAGGTCGCCACTTACGCAGATGAGATCGTTTTCATTTGCAGTATTCCGGTAGATCACCTCCTCTTTTGCGGCTGCTCCGATCACCGTGATCGACAGAAAGAGCCCGCTCAGGCTTGAAGTAGTATCTCCACCTACCAGGTCGACACCATATCGCTCACAGGCCAGCTTTATCCCTTCATAAAGTTCATTCACAGCATCCAGTGAAAAGCGATTGGAGATGGCGATGCTTACTGTGATCTGCTCCGGTGTACCATTCATGGCATAAATGTCGGAGAAGTTCACCACTGCCGCTTTATACCCCAGGTGTTTTAATGGTGTATACGACATATCAAAGTGCACGCCCTCCACCAGCAGGTCGGTGGAGACCAGTGTCAGCTTATCACCAGATGAGATGACAGCTGCATCATCGCCAACTCCGGTCAGGCTGCTTTTGTTTCTCAGTTTAATGTTTTTAGTCAGATGATCAATGAGGCCAAATTCCCCAAGGTCTGATATTTCAGTGCGTTTCTTTTCTTCCATGAGTATCATTAATATGTGGTAAAATTACAAAAAATCGGGTACAGGATACCGGGTGCCGGGTGCCGGGGGTCAGGTTAAACCACCCAATGCCCAAAACCCAATGCCCAATGCCCAATGCCTAACGCCCAACGCCCAGTGCCCAACGCCTAACGCCCAACGCCCAACACATGAACAAAGCAAAATTTCCATTGTTGTATATAAAGAAGTAACTTTGCAGTCCGGATAAAGGCAATTATAAGACATTTATACGTCTCATCATCATGGAAGAAGACAAAAATAAGATAATTGATGAAGTTACGAAGTCCGAATATAAATACGGCTTTGTAAGTGACATTGAGATGGAAACTGCCCCCAAAGGGCTGACAGAGGATACCATTCGCTTTATTTCTGCCAAAAAAAACGAGCCTGAATTTTTACTTGAGGCCAGGCTCAAGGCATTCCGTCATTGGCAAACACTGGAGGAGCCGGAGTGGGCCCATGTTGATTATCCGAAGATTGATTACCAGGATATCATCTACTATGCTGCTCCAAAGAAGAAAAAAGAGCTGGAAGGCCTTGACGAGGTCGACCCTGATCTACTTGAGACATTTAATAAGCTGGGAATCTCACTGGAAGAGCAAAAGCGCCTATCCGGTGTGGCAGTGGATGCGGTAATAGACAGTGTATCGGTTAAAACAACATTTAGCGAGACACTTGAAAAATACGGAATCATTTTCAGTTCTTTCAGCGAGGCTGTACAAAAACATCCTGAGCTGGTGAAAAAATATATGGGCTCGGTTGTACCTTATTCAGATAATTATTTTGCAGCCCTGAACTCTGCTGTCTTCAGCGATGGCTCATTTTGTTATATCCCGAAAGGGGTACGTTGCCCGGTGGAATTATCTACCTATTTTCGTATCAATGCTGCAAATACGGGTCAGTTTGAACGAACACTCATCATCGCTGATGAAGGCAGCTATGTGAGCTATATGGAAGGATGCACAGCACCACAACGCGACGAGAACCAATTGCATGCTGCCATTGTTGAGATCATTGCTCACGACAATGCGGAAGTAAAATATTCGACCGTACAAAACTGGTATCCGGGAGACAAAAACGGAAAGGGTGGCATATATAACTTTGTTACCAAGCGTGGGTTATGTAAGGGTGTAAATTCTAAAATATCCTGGACACAGGTAGAAACCGGCTCAGCCGTTACATGGAAGTACCCATCCTGCATTCTCCTGGGCGATAACTCTGTGGGTGAATTTTATTCAGTTGCTGTAACCAATAACTATCAGCAGGCCGACACGGGGTCGAAGATGATACATATTGGGAAAAATACCAAAAGCACTATTATCTCCAAGGGGATCTCGGCCGGGTATAGCAATAACAGCTATCGCGGGCTGGTGCGAATTATGAAGAAGGCGAGCAATGCCAGGAATTTCTCACAATGCGATTCACTGCTGTTGGGCGATCAGTGCGGGGCGCATACATTCCCATATATTAAAACCGAAAATCAATCCTCGATCGTGGAGCATGAAGCAACCACTTCAAAAATATCGGAAGACCAGATGTTTTATTGCAACCAACGAGGTATCGATACCGAAGGAGCCATCAGCCTGATCGTAAACGGCTATGCCAAAGAGGTTTTGAACAAGCTGCCGATGGAATTTGCCGTTGAAGCACAAAAGCTGCTGGCGATCAGCCTGGAAGGAAGTGTGGGGTAGAGGAAATGTTGAATGTTGAGTTTAGTATTTAAATAAGATATTATGTTGTTGAAGATTGAAGATTTACATGTGGAGATTGGCGGGAAGGAGATCGTAAAGGGACTGAACCTGGAGGTAAATGCAGGTGAGACACATGCCATCATGGGGCCTAACGGGACTGGGAAAAGCACGCTTGCTTTGGCCATAGCCGGGAAAGAAGGCTACGATATTAGCCGTGGAAAGATCATCTATAACAGGAAAGACATCACCGAAATGCGTGCGGAGGAAAGGGCACGCGCGGGCATCTTCCTCGGTTTTCAGTACCCTGTGGAAATACCTGGTGTGAGCATCACCAATTTTATGCGGACTGCCCTCAACGAGATCAGGGAATACAGGAATGAGCCACCTCTTTCTGCATCCGCATTCCTGGCTTTGATGGAAGAGAAAAAGAAACTTTTGGAGATACAATCCAAACTGACCAACAGGTCGGTAAATGAAGGCTTCTCCGGGGGTGAGAAAAAGCGCAACGAGATTTTTCAGATGGCCATGCTGGAACCAAAATTATCCGTGTTGGACGAAACCGACTCAGGGCTTGACATTGATGCCCTGAAAGTGGTAGCCAATGGGGTAAATGCCCTGAAAAGAAAAGATAATGCCTTTCTGGTGATCACGCACTACCAGCGACTTCTCGACTATATAGTACCGGATGTCGTTCATGTGCTTTATGATGGGAAGATCGTAATGTCAGGGGGTAAGGAACTGGCCCTTGAGCTGGAAAACAAAGGCTATGACTGGATAAAAAAAGAACTTGCCTGAAGTGATGAGTACGAACAAGAATAGCATAAGCCTGCAACAGCAGATGGAGCATCTTTTCGATACCAACATCGAAAAGATCTGCAAGTATGGTTTCCCCTCGCTTCGCAATACAAGGAAAGAAGCAATGGCCACATTTTCCGGTAGCGGATTCCCGGACAAGAAGATGGAGGACTGGCGGAATACTGATCTGAGTAAAGCATTTAGCGGAAAATACAGTACTATTTTTGAGCCCGCACATGACAAAATCAGCATCGAGCAGGTATTCAAGTGCAACATACACGAGCTGGAGACAGATCAGATCTCACTCTTGAACGGATGGTTCATTGATTCAGAGAATCCACTTATCAAACATGATAATGGAGTGATTGCAGGCAGCCTTGCAGCGGCCATGAAGGAATACCCGGAGATCGTTGAAAAACACTATGCAAAATATGCCAACAGCAAAAAGGATGGCTTTCAGGCATTAAACCTGGCCTTTGCACAGGATGGCTTCTTCATCTATGTACCTGATAATGTGGTTGTAGACAAGCCCCTGCAGATGGTTAGCATCATAAACTGGCATGAAGGATTATTTATTCAAACCCGCAACCTGGTGATCCTGGGCAGGAACAGCAAGATGACCATGGTCCATTGCGATGACAGCACCAACCAGGAGGCTATGTTTAAGAACTCCGTAACCGAGGTCTTTTTGGATGAGGGTGCCAATCTGGAGCACTATAAACTTCAAAACCTGAATAATCAGTCCACACTGATCAACTCAACATGGTTCATGCAGATGAAAGACAGTAGCCTGAAGTCGAATGCAATCACACTTAACGGAGGGCTGATCAGGAATTACACACACACGACACTTGACGGAGAGGGCGCTTCGGCAGAGGTGTATGGGGTATACCTCATGGATAAAACCCAGCATGTCGACAATCAGGTGTTCATTGACCATGCCAAACCGAATTGTTATAGCAATGAGCTTTTCAAGGGCATCCTCGATGAAGATGCCAGTGCCGTATTCAACGGGCATGTACTGGTGAGGAAGGATGCTCAGAAGACCAACGCCTTTCAGAATAACAAGAATATTCTCATGTCGGACACGGCAAAAGTGAATGCCAAGCCCTTTCTCGAGATCTATGCTGATGATGTAAAATGCTCACACGGAGCTACCGTGGGGCAGCTTGATCCTGAGGCCATGTTCTACCTGAGGTCGAGGGGTATTTGTGAAGCCAATGCCAGGCTGTTGCTTCTCTATGCTTTTGCCGGCGAGGTTGTTGACAAGGTAGGCATAGAAGCGCTAAAGGTTCGTGTTGATGACATGATCCGCAAACGCCTGAAAGGCGAATTACACATTTGCGATACCTGCGCCCTCCATTGCGAAGGGCCTAATAAAGATATCTTGTTTGAGATTGATATGTCTAAGGTTTAGGTACCGGGTGCCGGGTGCCGGGTATTGGGTTTTAAAATTTGAATATAGTATCTTTGACACATAAATAATGCTTCCTGTGGCTTTTGAAATAAATAAAATCCGTTCCGATTTCCCCATATTGAACCGTAAGGTTAATGATAAGTCCCTGGTTTATTTCGATAATGCTGCCACGACCCAGAAACCACAGGCTGTCATTGACAGGGTAAACACGTATTATACGAATGAGAACAGCAATATTCACCGGGGTGTTCACCTGTTAAGCCAGGAAGCCACTACAGCCTTTGAAGAAATACGTAAGCAGCTTGCCCGATTTATCCATGCGCCCAAAAAGGAAGAGATTGTCTTCACCAAGGGAACTACCGAATCTATTAATCTTGTGGCAGCATCCTTCGGGAAGAAGATAATACATAAAGGGGATGAGGTGCTGGTTAGTGGCATGGAACATCACAGCAACCTGGTTCCCTGGCAAATGCTTTGTTATGAGAGGGAAGCCAGTCTCAGGGTACTCCCCTTCAACGATAAGGGAGAGCTTGACATCAGCACTTATAAAAAGATGTTGAATGCCAAGACAAAGATGGTGGCCCTGCCTCATGTGTCCAATGCATTGGGGACGATCAATCCCATAAAGGAAATGATTGCTCTTGCCCACGAGCGGGACATTCCTGTTCTTATCGACGGTGCCCAGGCCATATCACATATGAAGGTTAATATGAAGGAGCTGGATTGTGATTTTTATTGTTTTTCAAGCCATAAAGCATATGGCCCGATGGGAGTTGGAGTATTATACGGAAAGGAAAAACATCTGGAGTTTATGAACCCTTATCAAAGCGGGGGTGAGATGGTTGACAGGGTTAGCTTATATGAAACTACTTTTAATGAGATCCCATTTAAATTTGAAGCCGGAACACCAAATGTTGAAGGCGTGCTGGGTATGGGTGCTGCACTGACCTACCTGGAAGAAACAGGCATAGAAGGCATCAAAGCACATGAAGAAGCATTGTTGGTTTATGCAACGCGCAAGCTGAAAAAGATAGATGGTATTCATATATACGGAACTGCAAAGGAGAAGACAGGCGTTATATCCCTGATCATTGACGACATCCACCCTTATGATGCAGGCACCATTCTGGATAAATTCGGGATTGCGGTAAGGACCGGCCACCACTGTGCTCAGCCGGTTATGGACCGATACGGGATCCCCGGCACCATCAGGGTCTCCTTTGCCATGTATAATACTAAAGAAGAAGTTGACCGCCTGGTAGAAGCGCTGCATCAGGTAAAAACTATGTTTACTTAACCCAAACTTAAAATGAGCATTCAGGAAATTCAAGACCAGATCGTTGCCGAATTCAGCTATTTCGATGATTGGCTGGACAGGTATAATCACCTGATCGAAATGGGTAAGAATTGCCCCTTGATCGAGGAGAAATATAAAACAAAAAGTTATCTCATTTCAGGGTGCCAGTCAAGGGTGTGGCTGCATGCTGCGATGAAAGAAAAAGAAATTGTTTTTACAGCCGACAGCGATGCCGTGATCACCAAAGGAATCATAAATCTCCTGATCATGGTATTCAGCAATCAGCAACCCGACGATATCATTGATGCAGATATTACTTTTATCGACAAGATCGGACTGAAAGAACACCTCTCTCCCACCCGATCCAACGGCCTTTTGTCGATGATCAAGCAGATGAAATTATATGCTCTCGCATTTAAGACCAAGGCACAAAAGGAGGAGGAGTAAGCATGGATATTAAAAAGACAGAAGCCTTGATCATTGAAAGGCTCAAAGAAGTTTATGACCCTGAAATTCCTGCCAACATTTATGAGATCGGGCTGATATACGAAATCAATATTGGTGACAATGGAAAAGTACATATTCTCATGACCCTGACCAGCCCCAATTGCCCGGTAGCTGAAAGCCTTCCCCTGGAAGTAAAATATAAGGTGGAAACAGTTGAAGAAGTGACAGTGGCAGAAGTAGAGCTCACTTTCGACCCCCCGTGGGACGAGAGTATGCTTACGGATGAGGCGAAGCTGGAATTGGGAATGCTTTAGGTTTTGGGTGTTGGGTGTTGGGTGTTGGGTGTTGGGGATGGGGGATTTAAATCTCAAGGGTTTATATAAAATTATTTCATCAATCCGAATTATTAGCATCCGGGGAAATCCTAAAGGAAAGGGGATAAAGCCCTGGCTTCCTTGACGTTTACTTAGCCCGGGATTAATCCGGGGGTAACTTACTAGACATCAGAAAATGGACTTTAGTCCATAATGTAATCAATCACCATATCAATTTTCATATTACCTTTGTAAGGTAATAGTAAGCAAGAGCAAAATGAGTGAACTGCCAGGGAAGCTGTTAACAGAGATCCATGATCCTTCTGATCTTAAGAAGCTGAATGAAAAACAGCTTCCCGATCTATGCGGCGAGATCAGGGAGTTTATCCTGGACGAGTCATCCCATAATCCCGGACATCTTGGAGCCAGCCTTGGCACGGTAGAGCTTTCTGTTGCTCTTCACTATGTTTTCAATACGCCTTATGATAAGGTCATCTGGGATGTCGGGCACCAGGCGTATACACACAAAATTTTGACCGGCAGGAAAGGCAGTTTTCATACGAACCGCAAAAAGGGAGGCATCAGTGGTTTTCCAAGAATGGATGAGAGCGAGTACGATGCTTTTGGCACCGGTCATTCCTCCACTTCCATTTCTGCCGCCCTGGGCATGGCCACTGCCTCGGCAATGACAGAGGATAACGGGCGCTTTCATATAGCGGTGATCGGTGATGGTTCCATGACAGGCGGGATGGCTGCAGAGGCTATGAACAATGCAGGTGTATCAAACGCCAACCTTTTAGTGATCCTGAACGACAATGGCATTGCCATTGACAGAAACGTTGGTGCGATCAAGGAAGCCCTGGCAGATATGATCTCCTCCAAGGTTTACAATAAATTCAAAGACAAAGTATGGCTACTGCTGGGTGGTGGCACCCGTTACGGCAAGAACACCCGTGCCATCGTCAGACAGATCAGCAATGCTGTTAAGTCGACTATCCTGAAAAGGAGCAACCTTTTTGAAGCGTTTAACCTCAGGTATTTTGGCCCTATTGATGGTAATGATGTGATCCATCTCAGCAAAATGCTCCGCGATCTGCAAAGAATACAGGGGCCCAAGCTGCTTCACATTATTACTACAAAAGGAAAAGGCTTTGAAGAGGCAGAAAAGCATCAGACAACCTTTCACTCACCCGGTGCATTTGACCGCAAAACCGGCAAGTTGATCAATACAGAGAAAAAAGAAAAACAAGCTCCGAAGTATCAAACTGTTTTTGGTAAAACCATCATTGAGCTGGCCCGGAAAAACGAGAAGATCGTTGGCATCACACCGGCTATGCCCACAGGCTGTTCTCTTAACCTGATGATGGAAACGATACCTGAGCGTGTCTTTGATGTGGGAATTGCCGAACAGCATGCCGTCACCTTTGCTGCCGGCCTTGCGGTACAGGGGATGCAGCCATTTTGCAATATATACTCCACTTTCGCTCAAAGGGCTTATGACCAGATCATACATGATGTGGCCATACAACAACTACCCGTTATACTGTGCCTCGACAGGGGTGGCCTGGTGGGTGAAGATGGGGCCACACATCATGGAGCCTACGACCTGGCCTACCTTCGGGCAATACCCGGCATCACCATAGCATCACCTATGAATGAAGAAGAGTTAAGGGACATGATGTATACGGCTCAACTACAAGATAAAGGGCCATGGGCCATCAGATACCCCAAGGGGCAGGGAGTAATGCCCGTCTGGGAAACACCTTTTAAAGAGCTAATCATCGGCAAGGGAAGGAAGGTCAGAGACGGAAAGGATATAGCTTTTATAAGTATCGGACACATTGGCAATTATGCCATGCAAGCCAGTATCAATCTCGAAAAAAAGGGAATTCAAGCTGCCGTATTTGATATCAGGTTCCTGAAACCTGTCGATGAAAAACTACTACACGAAGTACTAAGTTCATTTAATCACATCATCACCGTTGAGGACGGAACCATCGTTGGCGGACTCGGAAGCACAGTGCTGGAGTTTCAGGCTGATCATGGGTATAAAAACACCATCCGCCGGCTCGGCATCCCCGACCGTTTTATCAGCCATGGCACACAGGAAGAACTACATAAAGAATGTGGGTTTGATGTGGAGGGCATTATGAAGACGGCAATGGAAATAACTCAACACTCAACACCCAACACTCAACACTAATTTCCTATCTTTACCTGAAATTCACAAAGCGTGACGGGGAAATTATCAAATATTCTGCTTTCCGTTTTCTTTCTGCTTATAAGTTTCTGTACAGTACAGGGGCAGGAAAAAGAAGTATCCGTACTGAACAATGCAGACGTTGAATTCCCTTTCATCATTATTCAGCATATTCCTTTTAATGTAGAGATCACAATCCCCGGTGAGCCTCCTGCAGATACGATCATAGCATTAAATGTATGTAATGAGCATAAACAAGTCGTACTTACAGACGGAAAGGGAATCATCGCCTGCACACTTTCAGGAAAAACAGCGTTTGAGGTTGCAAGCGAGGATTTTTTATTCAGCAAAGACATCACACCCGTCCCATTGTGGATGTCCATTCTTCCTCCCCTGATCGCCATTCTGTTTGCCCTGGTTTTCAGAGAGGTCTTTTCAGCATTGTTTGCAGGTCTTCTGGTTGGCACTACCGTATTGCACTTCTATGCAGGCAGCAATATCTTCATGGCTGTCTTTCAAGGCGTGTTTACCATTGCCGACACCTATCTGCTTGAGGCCATGTTGGACCAGGGTCATCTATCGATCATCATCTTTTCCATGCTAATCGGTGCCATGGTCAACCTTATCACACGAAACGGAGGCATGAGGGGAGTGGTAAACCTGCTTTCACGTTATGCCAACAATGCCCGATCAGGCCAGTTTATTACCTGGCTAATGGGAATCGTTATTTTCTTTGATGACTACGCCAACACGCTTGTGGTGGGAAATACCATGCGGCCAGTCACCGACAGACTGAAGATATCAAGAGAGAAGCTGGCATACCTTGTCGACTCCACAGCAGCCCCTATTGCATCTATCGCCTTTGTAACCACATGGATAGGCGCCGAACTCAGTTATATTCAAGATGGGATTGATGTAATTGGATTAAATGAAAATGCATACATGATCTTCTTTAACTCCCTGGCCTATTCTTTCTATCCGATATTCACCCTGATCTTTATTTTATTTCTCATTACCAGGGGTGTTGATTATGGTCCAATGCTGAGAGCAGAAAGAAAAGCCAGGCAAAGCATAAAACCAGGGGGCGATGAAAATCTCTCCTTTTCCAACGAGCTGAACAAGCTTGATATTGATGAAAAGATCAAAACCAGGTGGTTTAATGCAGTGATCCCTGTCCTGGTGATCATCCTGGGCACGCTTGCCGGTTTATTATTTACCGGATGGGATCAAGAGATTTGGGCGAATGATAACATTGCTTTCGGTCGTAAGATCTCCAATACTATCGGCAATGCTGACTCCTATAAGGCACTGCTCTGGTCATCTTTATCAGGTGTTCTGGTGGCTCTTTTGCTCACCATGAGCCAGAGGATCCTGAGTTTGAAAGAAAGTGTGGACAGCCTGATCAGCGGTTTCCGGACCATGCTCACCGCTGTGCTCATCCTGGTACTGGCATGGTCGGTAGCATTGATCACTGAGCATATGCATACGGCAACATTCATTTCAAACAGCATGCTGGAGATGTCTTTGTCGCCCTACTTTGTCCCGGCAATTACTTTTATTCTCGCTGCCCTGGTATCATTTTCAACAGGATCTTCATGGGGGACCATGGCCATCCTCTATCCACTGATACTGCCGGCAACCTGGCTCATCGCTCAAGAGTACGGGCTCGATTATCATACTTCCATGCTCATATTTTATAATGCTGTTGCCTGTGTGCTGACCGGCTCTGTACTTGGTGATCACTGCTCGCCGATCTCCGACACTACCATCCTCAGCTCACTGGCCAGCTCATGTAATCATATTGAACATGTACGCACCCAGTTACCTTATGCCCTCACCGTTGGCAGCGTGTCTATTATAGTTGGCACCATCCCTGCAGCATACGGCATTTCTTCTTACATATTATTCCCTGCAGGACTGATATTCCTTTTCATCTTTGTATGGTTCTTTGGAAAAAAAGCCGCACCAGCCCACAACTGATTATTTTCAACACCGGAGCAGAAAGCGATGTGAATTCCAAAAAGGAAATATTCACTTGTGAATTTAAAGGAAAAGTAATACCTTAATGCCCTCGTTTTACTGAATGATGGGGGAACGAATTAAGAAAATAAACAAAATCATCAACGGCATCACTTCTTATGAGGAGTTTGTCCAGCATAAAGAGGACATCTTACTGGAAGTGAACAGGATTGATCGCGACAGGCAAGTCATGAACTTCAAGTTTGAACGCCTGCTCAAGGATAAGAATGTCCTGAATTCACTGCTTAAAAAAACCACTGAAGATTTAAAAAATGCCGTTGAAGGTCTGAAGACAAGAGCAGAAGAGTTAAGTATTCTGCTGTCGACCATCCCGGCTCTCGTATACTTCAAAGACACTGATCTCAATTATATTCTTGTAAATAAGGCTTTCGAACGATTTGTCAACCTCCCATTTTATGGAATCCAGGGGAAGAAAACGGAAGAAGTCATCCCTGAATATACAGCATCGGACTATGCCGAGATGGAGATGGAAGTCATACAATCGGGGCTCCCACTTTACAATATAGAAGAAGTATTTATTAAGAATAAAAAAGAAGTATGGCTCACTTCCAACCTGGCTCCATACAGGGATAATGAAGGTGAAATTATCGGGCTGGTAGGGATCTCATGGGATATTACTTACAGAAAGAATTATGAGACTGAGCTTCGTGATGCCAAGGAACAGGCTGAGGAAGGAACGCGGGCTAAAAGTGAATTTCTGGCTAATATGTCGCACGAGATACGTACCCCTATGAACGGCATTATTGGCATGGCAGAGATCCTCAAAGAGGCAGACCTGGGAAAGCAGGAAAATGAAAACCTTGACATATTGATCTCTTCCACACGCAGTCTTCTTTCACTGGTAAACGACATCCTCGACATCTCAAAAATTGAGGCAGGGAAAGTGGAGCTTGAGTTAGAAGACTTTGATATCCGACAGATATTGAAGGACATCGAAAATATAATGTACATCAAAGCTGAGGAAAAATCCCTGGACTATAAAACCTTTATCAATTCCAATGTTCCGGAATTTTTAATGGGTGATCCTTATCGTTTGAAGCAGATAATCCTGAACCTGGTGAATAATGCGGTTAAATTTACGGAAAAAGGACACGTACATATATATATCGACAACACGAAAGAAGATGCTAAAGGCGTCACCCTGGAAATTAAAGTCGTGGATTCAGGCATTGGCATATCAGATGACGGTAAGAAGAACCTGTTTCAGCTATTCTCCCAGGTTGACACCTCTACAACTAAAATACATGGGGGGACCGGGCTCGGGCTCTCTATTGCTAAAAGGCTGGTTACCTTAATGGACGGCGAGATTGGCATGGAAAGTGTCATCAACAGGGGGTCAACATTCTGGTTTACAGCTAATCTCGCCCGTAGTGATAAAGAAGAAGCCATTGCTGATGCCTTCGACAAGCAAATAGAACCGGCGGATGAAGTATTCAAAGAACTGAATATTCTCCTTGCAGAGGATAATGAGATCAATCAGAAGATCATACAGTACAGCCTCACCAATGCCGGCTACGTGGTCGACATTGCCCAAAACGGGCAGGAAGCTATTGACAAGTATCATGCAGGGGAGTATGACCTTGTTTTGATGGACGTGCAGATGCCTGTACTGGATGGTTTTGAAGCCACAGCTCATATACGTGATATGGAAACAACTGCTTTAAATAATACTACGCGGATTCCGATCATTGCCCTCACTGCCAACGCCATGAAAGGCGACAGGGAAAAATGCCTGGCGGCAGGCATGGATGAGTATCTCAGCAAACCATTTACACCAAACGACCTCATCAGCATCATCAAAACCGTAACGGCATAAACCGGATTCTGATCTTCAAGTTTTACCCCTCTGTTCCGCTAAAGTGGCACATCTCACCTGAAAATCAGGGGAGATTATTATGAAAGCCCGCGGCAAGTCACGAGGAATTATCTAATTAAAATTCCTTACATTTGATCCTTTACTAAAGCATTCACGATGGAACTGCATTGGATAGAGATCGTCACCCTCATTGTGGCAGGAGTGATGGTTGGATTCATTAATACCCTTGCCGGCGGCGGGTCGATCATTTCGCTTTCAGTGCTAATGGTTCTCGGACTTCCTGCCAATATCGCAAATGGAACTAACCGTATTGCTATTGCCGTACAAACACTTACTGCCAGCACCAGCTTCAGGCAACAAAAAGTGCTTGACACAAAAAAGGGGGTAATCCTCGGCATCCCGGCCCTGCTTGGGTCAGTAGTGGGTGCATTTATCGCGGTTGACATCAATGAAAATATTTTTGAAAAAGCCATTGGGATCATCATGCTTCTCATGCTCATCTTCATCCTTTATAATCCGAAGAAATGGCTGTCGGGCAATGAAGAGCTGATGAAGAAAAAACCCGGTATTATACATATCGTTATTTTTTTCCTGATAGGTGTCTATGGCGGTTTTATCCATATGGGCATTGGATATTTTCTGCTTATAGGACTGGTCTTTGGCATGGGCTACGACCTGGTCAAAGCCAACGCCCTGAAGGTGTTTATAGTGTTGATTTATACACCCATCGCCCTGGTCGTTTTCATGTTATACGAGCAGGTAAACTGGGAATATGGCCTCACCCTTACCATTGGTAATATTTTTGGTGCGCTCATCGCCTCTCGGCTTGCCGTAAAGAAAGGCGTGAACTTCGTTCGCTGGGTCATCGTCATCGTGATCCTTCTTACCTCCGGGCATTTGTTCGGGCTTTATGATATTAAGAGTATTGCAGAAAAAGCCATTGCAGAAAAAGAAACTGTGCAAAAAGCTGATTGGGCCATCGTTGTGCATGGTGGTGCCGGCAGCGGATCGCGGGAGAATATGCCTTCCGAAAAGGAAGTAGCCTACAGAGAAGCTATTTTCATGGTTCTGGAAAAAGGAAGCAAGATCCTTGAAGACGGAGGAAGCAGTGTGGATGCAGTAGAAGCCGTGATCCGGGATATGGAGGACAACCCCATCTTCAATGCAGGAAGAGGGGCGGTATTTACTGCACAGGGTATTCATGAGCTGGACGCATCAATCATGGATGGCAGTGATAGAAATGCGGGTGCAGTTTCGGGCGTCACAAACATCAGGCACCCTATCACTGCGGCGAGGCTGGTGATGAGTTCCACCCCCCATGTGATGCTCATCGGTGAGGGTGCCGAACAGCTTGCTGCCACACAAGGGCTGGAGATCGTTGACTCCTCATGGTTTTATACACAGTCGCGGTGGAACAGCCTGCGAAGGGCAAAAGACAGAGAGAAAGAACGCTCACAAAAACACGGAACCGTAGGTGCCGTTGCCCTCGACAAAGAAGGTAATCTGGCGGCCGGGACCTCAACAGGAGGCATGACCAACAAGATGCATGGCAGGGTAGGCGATTCACCCATCATCGGTGCCGGCACCTTTGCCGACAATAACAGCTGTGCTGTATCAGCAACCGGCCATGGTGAATATTTTATCAGGAATGTTGTTTCATACGATATCTCTGCCCTGATGGAATATGGCGGACTCAGCTTGCAGGCAGCAGCCGACAGCGTAATATACGGGAAGCTTGAACCCATAGGCGGTGGCGGTGGTGTCATAGCCCTGGACGGACATGGAAATGTGTCAATGCCTTTCAACACTAGCAGCATGATCAGAGGCTTTGCCCGGTCAAACGGAGAAAAAGATGTTTTTATCTTCAGAGAAGAAAAATAAGCAAAACTACTACCCTTAAATATTATTTTCAAAATATCCTTTTCAATCCTTTACATTTAAGTTGTATTATCTTAAATTTGTTATACCAAAACAGGAATATCATGAAAGTGCACAACTTCATCTGTCCCAAATGCCGAAGCCAGCTGGTGCCAAATACAAAGATCGTTCTACTGGCCAAACTTCAAGACGGCTCCCAGGGTCTCCTTCTTCTGAGCCCCATCCTGGGTGAATATTCAGCTACTACCCACGCTGCCTTCAATGTAAACGAAGGTGATAAGGTAGACATTTTTTGCCCGGTATGCCACGAAGACCTGGGTGATTACAATGACCACAAAAACCTTGCACGTGTGATCATGATCGACGACAGGGAAGAGGAATATGATATTGTCTTTTCAGAGATCATTGGCCAGCAATGCACCTACAAGATACATGGAGAAGAGGTTGAAAAATACGGGGAAGAAGCTGACTTGTACACAAATTTTTGGGGAGTGGCGCCGAGGTATTGATATCCGAGGTTTGAAGTTCGAGGTTTGAAGTTTTGGGAAATATTTTCGTATCTTTCGGGAAACGAATTACGAATGAGATCCTATATCAATACGTTCATCATCATTGCAGCAGCGTGCTTTATTACGTCTTCTGTATTAGCACAGACTCTGCCCTGGGAGAGAGTGAACCCTATTCCTTTTGAAACCTATGTCAAAGATTGTCAGCTATTGGAAAATAGCCGGGTCATTGCTGTTGGATCAGCAGCCACAATACTGTTATCAGATGACTGGGGCGGCACCTGGGATATTCAGTATAATCCTGCAGGAATCGCATTTGATATTAGCCTGAAAGCAACACACTTTGTAAATAACACGCTTGGTTATGCTGTCGGCTCTCATTATACAATTTTAAGGTCTGAGAATGGGGGCCACTCATGGGTAAACATTTCCCAGAATACCGGCAACTCTTCAGATGCCTACACTGATGTACTATTCCTAAATGCCGACACAGGGTTCATCATCCAGAACAATAAAGAACTGCTTAAAACTATCAATGGCAGTATTAGTTGGGATACCATCATAAAGGAGGACAGCCTTGATCTTGGAAAAATTCAATTTGTTGACCATTTGAATGGATATATAAAAGTAAAAACACAAAATGGTGATTATTTCCTACGAACAACCAACGGAGGAGGAAATTGGGAACTGGCAAAAATTGAAGTCCCTGTAGAAGATTTCAATGCCGGACCGATCCATTTCACAACTCCATATATAGGTTTTGTTGGAGGGAGCATGAATAATGAGAATTTCATATTTAAGACGATAAATGGAGGTGAATCCTGGTACCAGGTTTATGACGACAATGCTACAGGAATTAGCCAGTTCAACTTCATCAACAAAGATACAGGATACTCAATGGGTAGTGTGATATGGTATAGCAATAATCTGTTAAGGACAGTCGATGGTGGCGAATCATGGGAGATCATGTCAGATCACTTTGGAACATGGTTTTTAAGAAGCATGATCATGGGGGATAATGGTCTTGGTTTATGCCTGGGTGATAATGGACAGGTCGTAAAAATCACGGACTATGGAACAAATTGGGAATATCTGTCCAATATGTTTTTGTACAAATACAATCTTGATGATTGCTTCATCCTGGACGACTCAACTGCCATTGCTACTCGTGGAGGAGGGGGTGGAGGTGTCCCATCATATGGGGTTATTCAATCAGATGATCGGGGAATTACATGGTATGACCAGGAAAATTTTTATGGAAGTGTGAGCTCCATAGATTTTATCAATGATTCTGTGGGATACTATTGCGGATGGGACCAGTGGCAATATGAAAAATCGTTAATGAAGACCACAGACGGTGGTATAAACTGGCAAACAGTGGAATTATTACCAATAGACATTGAACCTGAAAAAGTAGAATTCATTAATGATGAAATTGGCTTTGTTGGTGGCCCAAGATATGGTGAGTATGGGTTCTCTTTATACAAGACAGTGGATGGCGGACTAAGTTGGATCCCTATTGAAAATGAATTGTTTGATGCATTTGATCCCTTTAAAGACTTTGAATTTTATAATGACTCATCAGCCATTATTGTTGGTGGGTTTTACCCATGGGATGATTCTTCACAAATCATGGTCTCAGATGATCAAGGGATCAACTGGAGATGGGATACTTTGCCTTTCCAATATGACTTCAATGGTGTTCATTTTATAAATCAGGATACAGGGCTCCTGTTTGGTTACCACAAGATATGCCGAACCATCGATGGAGGAGAAAATTGGTATCAGGTCCCTTTCAATCACACTTATGCTCTGAATGATGATCTTACCTTCACCTTTGTCGATGAAACTGTTGGGTATTTATTTGCCCGGGCAACTTATACAAACCCTATTTCAGAAATGTATAAAACCATTGATGCAGGAGAGACATGGTTTGAGGTCGCATGCCCTTCCACCTCTAAATTTAACTCTTTTGGTTTTTTCTCAGAAAGTGAAGGAGTGGTTGTTGGAGATAAAGGCATGATTTTCAAGACTACAACGGGAGCATTAGTCAAGCTCCCTGAATGGGATTCAGATGAATCACCAATGTTAACGATTTATCCAAACCCGGCAATCAAGGTGGTTAATATCAAAATTCCATCAGAATATACTAATGGTATATTGCAGATATATAGTCTTGAAGGTCGCATGATTTTTTCAGAAGAATGTGAAGGTCAAGAAGAAATTAATATTAGCCTTGAAGAACCAGATGGAATTTACCTCATCAGGGTATCCAATCACGAATCAGCTATTGCAGGGAAATTAATATCAATCAATCCCTAAATTACATGTAACTCCTCCGAACCCACAAACTCCAAGTACTCTAAATACTCCAAATACTCTAAGTACTTTAAATACTCTAAGTACTCTAAATACTTTAAAT
>JBDLIJ010000028.1:0-20913 GCA_039714935.1 Bacteroidota bacterium
TCGTTACCATATCATCAGGGGTGCTCTTGACACCTCAGGTGTTGAAGGCCGGACACAGCGCAGATCAAAATATGGCACAAAAAGACCTAAGAAATAAGATTGTACAATAATATATAATAATACGATGAGGAAATCAAAACCTAAGAAACGGACCATTCTTCCTGATCCAAAGTTTAGTGACACTTTGGTCACTAAGTTTGTCAACAACATGATGTACAGCGGAAAGAAGAACATCGCTTATGAGATCTTCTATGGTGCTATGGACATCGTTGCTGAAAAGACACAAGAAGACCCGATCGAAGTATGGAAAAAAGGCCTCGCCAATGTAACTCCTAACGTAGAGGTAAGGAGCCGCAGGATCGGTGGTGCCACTTTCCAGATCCCTTCAGAGATCAGGCCCGGAAGAAAAATGTCTATTGGAATGAAGAACCTTATCAGCTTCTCTCGTAAGCGTCATGAGAAAACAATGGCCGAAAAACTGGCCGGCGAGATCCTGGCAGCTTATAAAGATGAAGGTTCAGCTTTCAAAAAGAAAGAAGATACTCACCGTATGGCAGAAGCGAATAAAGCTTTTAGCCATTTCAGGTTCTAAAGATGATTTATTAAGATGCCGGAAAATCTGACATACACGCGTAACATTGGCATTATGGCTCACATTGATGCGGGTAAAACCACAACAACGGAGCGTGTATTGTATTATACCGGTATCAACTATAAGATAGGTGAGGTACATGAGGGTACAGCCACCATGGACTGGATGGCCCAGGAACAGGAAAGGGGCATCACCATCACCTCAGCCGCCACTACCGTATACTGGACTACCGACGATCAGAAATATCGCATCAACATCATCGACACACCAGGGCATGTTGACTTCACCGTAGAGGTGGAACGTTCGCTGCGCGTGCTGGATGGTGCCATTGCGATCTTTTGTGCTGTTGGTGGTGTAGAACCACAATCAGAAACAGTATGGCGCCAGGCCGACAAATATGAGGTGCCCCGGATCAGCTTCGTTAATAAGATGGACCGCTCAGGAGCCGACTTCTATAAGGTCGTAAGCCAGATCAAGGAAAAACTGGGAGCCAAGCCAATCATCATGCAAATACCGATTGGTGAAGAGGATGAGTTCAAAGGCCTTGTTGACCTGGTCGAAAACAAAGCATACATCTGGGATGAAGAGGACCTTGGTGTTAAATATAATGAGATACCCATCCCGGAAGATTTGAAGGATACTGTTGAAAAATACAGAACAGAGATCATTGAAGGCGCTGCTGAAGACAATGAGGCCCTTCTTGATAAATTCCTCGAATCGCCCGAAAGCATCACCGCAGAAGAATTGATCGAATCCGTTAGAAAAGCCACCATTGATCTTAAGATCACACCGGTATTCTGCGGATCTTCATTCAAGAATAAGGGTGTTCAGAAACTCATCGATGCAATCACTTACTATCTCCCCTCCCCCATCGAAATCCCGGCTGTGACTGGCGATAACCCATTCACCCACAAGGAAGAAACACGCAAAGCAACAAACGACGAACCATTTTCAGCACTCGCTTTCAAGATTGCCACTGACCCCTTCGTTGGAAGGATTGCATATTTCAGAGTGTATTCAGGCAGCATGAAAGCCGGCTCTGTCGTGCTGAACGTAAATACCAATAAAAAAGAAAGAATCGCTCGCATTCTTCAGATGCATGCCAATAAGCGCAACCCTGTTGAGGAAATCTTTGCAGGAGAAATTGGCGCTGCCGTCGGATTCAAACAAATACGCACAGGAGATTCGCTTACCGATATCAAGCATCCACTGCTGTTAGAAAATATACAATTCCCTGAACCAGTGATCAGCATGGCAGTAGAGCCTAAGCTGCAGGATGATGTGGATAAACTGATGCTGAGCCTGAGAAAGCTCTCAGAAGAAGACCCCACTTTCACCATCAGAACCGATGATGAAACAGGTCAGACTATCATCAGTGGTATGGGAGAGCTTCACCTTGAAGTACTCACCGACAGATTGAAAAGGGAATTTAGCATCGACTGCACTAAAGGAACACCACAGGTAGCATACAAAGAAGCGATCACATCAAGGCTTGTTCATCGTGAGCTTTACAAGAAACAAACCGGAGGAAAAGGAAGGTTTGCAGATATCACGATTGAGATCAGCCCTGCTGATGATGGTAAGCACGGACTGCAATTTATTGATGATATCAAAGGTGGAGCCCTGAACAACGAATACATCCATGCAGTTGAAAAAGGCTTTAAATCTTCTATGATGAATGGTGTGCTTGCAGGCTTCCAGATGGAAAACCTGAAAGTACGTCTTATTGATGGCAGCCAGCACCCTGTAGATTCCGACGCCATGTCGTTTGAAGCTGCTGCGGGATTGGCATTCAGAGAAGCATGTAAAAAGGCGGGGCCGGTCTTGCTTGAGCCTATCATGCAGGTTGTTGTGACCACTCCTGACGAGTATGTTGGCGAAGTGAGCAGCGACCTGAATAAGAGAAGAGGGCAGATGGAAGGAATATCAACTGTTAATCGTCTCCAGGAGATCAAAGCAAAAGCACCCCTGGCTGAGATGTTTGGTTATGTGACTACATTACGTACACTGACATCCGGTCGCGGAAATGCGAACCTTGAGTTCATGCATTATGCTGAGTTGCCAAAAGACATCCTGGACGATATATTATATAAAATAAAAGGATACGTAGTAAATTATTAATAAGATCTTAAACAAAGAAAATCGTGAGTCAGAGGATCAGAATTAAGTTAAAGTCGTACGATTACAATCTCGTTGACAAGTCAGCCGAGAAGATCGTAAAAACTGTAAAATCCACTGGAGCTGTGGTGAGCGGACCTATACCGCTACCAACAAATAAACAGATCTTTACTGTGAACAAGTCCACATTTGTGAACAAGAAGTCAAGAGAACAGTTTCAGCTTTGTTCATATAAAAGACTGTTGGACATTTACAGCACCACAAGTAAAACGATTGATGCTTTAATGAAGCTGGAACTTCCCAGTGGTGTTGAAGTAGAGATCAAAGTGTGATAAAGTTTAAAGAAAAGAATAATGTCAGGAATAATAGGTAAAAAAATCGGGATGACCAGCATTTATGACGATGCTGGAAAAAACATACCCTGTACTGTCATTGAGGCGGGCCCATGTGTTGTTACGCAGGTAAAAACCAAGGAAACAGATGGCTATGATGCCATACAGCTTGCTTATGAAGAAAAAAAGGACAAACACACTACAAGTGCCCTGAAAGGACACTTTGCCAAAGCAGGTGTTAGCCCTAAAAAAGTTGTCAGGGAATTTACAAGGTTTGAAGCCGGGCATCAAAAGAAATACGGTGATGTACTTACCGTAGATATCTTTGAAGAAGGTGAATACATTGATGTTGTCGGTCAATCAAAAGGAAAAGGATTTCAGGGGGTTGTCAAACGTCATAATTTTAAGGGAGTAAATGATGCTACACACGGGCAGCACAACAGGATGCGTGCTCCGGGCTCAATCGGTGCTTCATCATACCCTTCAAGGGTATTTAAAGGTATGCGAATGGCAGGCCGCACCGGTGGAGACAGGGTGAAGCTCATCAACCTTCAGGTGTTGAAGGTGATCCCTGAGAAAAACCTGATCTTAGTTAAAGGTGCCGTTCCCGGCCCCAATGGTTCATATGTAATTGTTGAAAGATGGAGTTAGCAGTATATAAAATTAACGGAGAAAAGAGCTCCAAGAAGGTCAAGCTGAACAAGGCGATCTTCGAGATTGAGCCTAACGACCATGCCATCTGGCTTGATACAAGGCAGATCATGGCAAGACGCAGGCAAGGAACACATAGCAGCAAAGAAAGAAATGCTATTGTTGGCAGCCGTCGTAAGATCAAACGTCAAAAGGGTACCGGTACCGCACGTGCGGGTGACATCAAGAACCCAATCTTTCGTGGTGGTGGCAGAGTATTTGGACCACATCCCAGGTATTACGGTTTTAAATTAAACAAAAAGGTGAAAAAGCTTGCACGCCGTTCCGCGCTTACATACAAAGCAAAGGATCAGGAGGTGCTCATCCTTGAAGATTTTAATTTCGAACAGCCCAGGACAAAGAGCTTTATTGAGATGCTGGGCCATTTCGACCTTGCCGACAAAAAGACCTTGGTGGTACTTCCTGAAACAAATGAAAATATTTTACTTTCAGCCAGGAATCTCCAGCAAACAAAAGTGATCAATGCAAACAGCCTGAATACATACGATATTCTGAATGCCAGCAAGCTGCTGATCGCTGAGAGTTCGATGAAAGAAATTGAAAAGATTTTAGCATAATCATAATATAAAGAGCAATGGATATCATAATAAAGCCGGTAATCACGGAAAAAATGACGGAAATGGGCACAGACCTGAACCGTTACGGTTTTATCGTGAACAGAAAAGCCAACAAGCTTCAGATTAAAAAGGCCGTAGAGGATCTTTATGGCGTTGAAGTGGCTGCTGTGAACACGATGACGTACAGGGGCAAGACTAAGTCCAGGTATTCAAAAACCGGGATCATTACTGGTAAGGCAGCTTCATACAAAAAGGCTATTATTACATTAGCCGAAGGTGAAACAATTGATTTTTATAGCAATATTTAGATAGATGGCTTTAAAGAAATACAAACCAACGACACCCAGTCAGCGCTTTAAGATTATTAGCGCATTTGACGACATCACAACCTCCACCCCGGAGAAGAGCCTGCTGGCTCCTATGAAACAAAGCGGGGGTAGAAATAGTGAAGGGAAAATGACTATCCGCTACAGAGGTGGTGGCCATAAACAACGGTACAGGATTATTGACTTTAAAAGAGATAAAGAAAACATTCCTGCAGTAGTGAAGACGATCGAATATGATCCTAACCGTACTGCCCGTATCGCCCTGCTATATTATAAGGATGGTGAAAAAAAGTATATCGTCGCCCCTCACGGCCTTGAGGTCGGACAGGAATTGTTATCAGGAAAAGGTGTTGCACCGAATATCGGGAATACCATGTACCTGAGCGAGATTCCTTTTGGTACGATCATCCATAATATTGAGCTGAGGCCCGGACAGGGAGCCAAGCTGGCCCGTAGTGCCGGATCTTACGCACAGTTTATGACCCGTGAAGGAAAATTTGCAGTTATCAAGCTTCCTTCAGGTGAAACAAGAATGATCCTCCAAACCTGTAAAGCAACTATTGGAATGGTTTCCAATGCTGACCACCAGTTGGAGAAATCAGGAAAAGCAGGTCGCTCACGCTGGCTTGGACGTCGTCCGAGAACACGTGGTGTTGCCATGAACCCTGTCGATCACCCAATGGGTGGTGGAGAAGGAAGAGCTTCCGGAGGACATCCGAGATCAAGAAAAGGATTGCCGGCTAAAGGTTATAAAACCAGGTCAAAGAAAAAGCAATCCAACAAATACATCATTGAAAGACGTAAAAAATAATTAATATCATCGCACCATGAGTCGTTCGCTGAAAAAAGGACCTTACATACATTTCAAACTGGAAAAGAAAGTTCTGGAACAAACAGGCAGCAAAAAGAAGTCTGTGATCAAAACCTGGTCAAGAGCATCTATGATCTCTCCCGATTTTGTCGGGCTTACCATCGCTGTTCATAACGGGAACAAATTTATTCCGGTTTATATTACCGAGAATATGGTTGGACACAAGCTTGGGGAGTTTGCCCCAACCCGCCAGTTCAGAGGCCATGCCGGAAGTAGATAATAAAGGCAGTAGAAAATTAGAAAATAATAAAGACTAATCATAATGGGAGCAAGAAAAAGAAATCGTGCAGAACAATTAAGGGAAGCGAAGAAAAGCCAATACTTTGCCAAACTGAATAATTGTCCTACTTCTCCAAGAAAAATGAGACTGGTGGCCGATATGGTCAGAGGAATGGATGTAATGTCTGCACTCAGCGTGCTGGAGCATTCACCCAAGGAAGCTGCCATCAGGGTACATAAACTCCTGCGTTCGGCAATTGCCAACTGGCAAATGAAGAATGAAGGTGTCAGAATAGAAGAAAGCAACCTCTTCATCAAAGAGATTCATGTTGACAGTGCCAGGATGCTGAAAAGGATCAGGACCGCTCCTCAGGGAAGGGCCCACAGGATCAGGAAGCGTTCAAACCATGTCACCCTGATGCTTGACAGTAAAACAGAATTACTTGAAAATTAAAAGTATAAAATACAAAAGATAATATTAATGGGACAAAAGACTAATCCAATTGGACTTCGGTTAGGGATCATCAAAGGATGGGATTCTAACTGGTATGGCGGCAAGAAATTTGGCAGCAAATTGCTTGAAGACCACCAGATCCGTCAATACCTCACTGCCCGTCTGGCAAAAGCAGGGATCTCCAGGATTCTCATCGAGCGTACGCTTAAGCTTGTTACTGTTACCATTTTTACCGCACGACCAGGTATCATCATCGGTAAAGGCGGTTCTGAAGTGGATAAGCTAAAGGAGGAGCTCAAAAAGCTGACCAAGAAAGAAATTCAAATTAACATTTCCGAGATCAAGCGTCCGGAGCTCGATGCAACCATCGTGGCAAACTCCATTGCTAAGCAGATCGAAGGAAGGATCTCATTCCGTCGTGCTATAAAAACATCCATCGCCTCTACCATGCGTATAGGTGCTGAAGGTATCAAGGTTGTGATCTCCGGAAGACTGGGTGGTGCTGAAATGGCCAGGAGTGAAATGTATAAAGACGGTCGTACACCATTACACACACTGCGTGCCGATATTGACTACGCAAAAATTGAAGCCCATACCACCTATGGCAGGATCGGTATCAAGGTGTGGATATGTAAAGGTGAGATCTATGGCAAGCCAGAGCTTGTTCCATCACAGAGTGAAGCACAAAAGAAACAACCGCCCAGGAAAGCAGGCCGCGGTGGTGGAAGAAGAAGATAAGATTGTATAATATTAAAACATTAAATAAATGTTACAGCCAAAGAAAACTAAGTTTAGAAAGCAGCAAAAAGGCAGGATGAAAGGGAATGCCGGGCGTGGCAACCAGCTTGCCTTCGGCTCCTTTGGAATCAAAGCCCTTGAAGAATGCTGGATCACCGGACGCCAGATCGAGGCCGCACGTCAGGCTGTTACTCGTCATATGAAACGTGAGGGGCAGATTTGGATCAGGATATTCCCTGACAAACCGGTTACAAAGAAACCTGCTGAGGTACGTATGGGTAAAGGAAAAGGTGCTCCTGAATATTTCGTGGCAAGAGTAAGCCCGGGCAGGATACTTTTCGAAGCAGAAGGCGTACCCCTGGAAGTTGCTAAAGAAGCACTCAGATTAGCTGCTCAGAAGCTTCCGATAAAATGCAAGATTGTTGTAAGAAGAGACTACGTTGAAAAAAAACAACTATAATAATGGAACAACAAGTAATACAAGAACTGGGAACTGCGGAACTGATCGAGCGACTGGATGAAGAAAAGAAACAACTGGTGAAGCTGAGACTGAACCACGCTGTATCTCCGCTTGAAAACCCAAATAAGCTCAAAGAATTTAAGAAAGCCATCGCCAGGATGGAAACCGAGCTTAGAAGAAGACAAATAGAAGAAGCCAATAACAAGAATTAAGATGGAAAGAAATCTTAGAAAAGAAAGAACCGGGGTTATCGTGAGCAACAAAATGGATAAATCCATTGTCGTGCAAGTCACCCGTAACGTTAAGCACCCTGTTTATGGGAAATACGTTAAGAAAAGCACAAAATTTATTGCTCATGACGAAAAGAATGATTGCAACATCGGTGATACCGTGCGCATCATGGAAACCAGGCCCCTGAGTAAAAATAAGTGCTGGAGATTAGTAGAAATCGTTGAAAGAGCTAAGTAAAAATGATACAACAAGAATCAAGATTATCAGTAGCTGATAACAGTGGAGCAAAAGAAGTTCTCTGTATCCGTGTCCTTGGTGGAACCAAGAAGAGGTACGCCTCTATTGGCGACCAAATCGTAGTGACAATTAAAAAAGCGCTCCCCTCCGGCAACGTCAAGAAAGGGACTGTTATCAGAGGTGTCGTTGTCAGGACGAGAAAAGAGATCAGGCGTCAGGATGGAACATATATTCGTTTCGACGACAACGCAGTTGTGCTGTTGAATGCAACTGGAGAAATGCTTGGCACACGTATTTTTGGTCCTGTAGCAAGGGAATTAAGGGATAAGAAATTTATGAAAATCGTTTCATTGGCACCAGAAGTGCTTTAAACGAGACAAAATATCAATAAGAAATGGCAACTAAAATACATATCAAAAAAGGCGACACCGTGATGGTCATCAGTGGCGAATCAAAAGGTATGCAGGGAAGGGTTCTTAAAGTGAACCCCGAGAGCTATAAAGCCATCGTCGAAGGTGTGAATGAAGTTAGCAAACATACCAAACCAAATGCCGAAAATCCCAATGGAGGGATCATCAAGAAAGAAGCCTTCATTCACCTTTCTAACCTTAAATTGGTTGATGGAAAAGGCAATGCCACCAGAATCGGAAGAAAGAATGATGAAAAGACCAATAAATCGGTCAGGTATTCAAAAAAATCAGGGGAGGTCATTAAATAATGGAATATACACCAAGACTCAGAACCAAGTACTTCGAAGAAATTATTCCGGCTTTAACCAAGCAGTTCGAGTACAAGAACCGCATGGAGGTTCCCAAGGTCGTGAAGATTTCTGTGAACCAGGGGCTCGGACAAGCTATTGTTGATAAAAAGCTTATTGACAACGGAATAGAAGAACTGAGTATGATCACCGGCCAACGCGCCGTGGCTACTAAATCGAAAAAAGATATCTCAAACTTTAAAGTCCGTAAAGGAATGCCCATTGGAGTAAGGGTAACCCTGCGTGGAGATAAAATGTATGAATTCCTTGACAGGCTGGTGGCTGTTGCCATCCCAAGGATCAGAGACTTCAGGGGTATCAACGATAAAGGTTTCGATGGCAGAGGCAATTATACTTTCGGTGTATCGGAACAGATCATCTTTCCGGAAATCGACATCGACAAGATACATGCAATCAATGGTATGGATATTACCATTGTTACTTCCGCCAATACCGATAAGGAAGCCCTTGCATTATTAAAAGAATTCGGATTACCGTTTAAAAATCAAAACAGTTAGAATATGGCTAAAGAATCAATGAAAGCCCGTGAAGTAAAAAGGGCGAAGCTCGCAGCAAAATATGCTGATAAAAGAGCAGAGCTGATTGCAAACGGCGACTATGCCGGTCTGCAGAAGCTTCCGAAAAATGCTTCACCTGTCCGTTTACATAACAGGTGCAGCCTAACAGGAAGGCCGAAAGGTTATATGCGTCAGTTCGGCGTATCCCGTATCAACTTCAGGGAAATGGCTCTCCAGGGTCTCATCCCAGGAATTAAAAAAGCTAGCTGGTAATATATAAAGGAATATTTGAGATGACAGATCCAATTGCAGATTACTTGACCAGACTCAGAAATGCAGTCATGGCAAAACACAGGATTGTAGATGTTCCCGCATCCAATATCAAGAAAGATATCACCAAGATATTGCATGAAAAGGGGTATATCCTGAATTATAAATTCGTTGAAGGTGAAGGCAACCCACAGGGCACCATTAAGATAGCATTAAAATATCACCCGGTGACCAAACAGCCTGCCATCAACAAACTGGAGCGAATCAGCAAGCCAGGCATCAGGAAGTATGTCGGTTCAGATGAACTTCCCAGGGTACTGAACGGGCTTGGCATCGCCATCATTTCTACTTCACAAGGTGTTATGACCGAGAAAGAAGCAAAGAAAGAAAATGTTGGTGGTGAAGTTTTATGTTACGTAAGTTAAAACAGGAGTTAATAAGATATGTCACGTATAGGAAAAAATCCAATCACTGTTCCGGAAGGCGTTGAGATCAACATCTCAGACGATAACCTGGTAACAGTAAAGGGCAAACTCGGAGAACTGCAGCAAGAGGTCAATAAAGATATGATCATTAAGCTGGATGACGGCACACTGACCATTGACAGGCCAAGCGAATCAAAAGAACACAAGTCACAACACGGACTGGTAAGATCGCTGGTGAATAATATGGTTATTGGCGTTACAGAAGGCTATACCATCATACAAGAGCTTGTAGGTGTCGGATATAAAGCCAACGCTAAAGGACAGGTTCTTGAACTGGCCCTCGGCTATTCACATAGTATCTTCCTGGAGCTTCCTGAAGAAGTAAAGGTTGAAACTGTTACCGAGAGGGGAAAGAATCCAACCATTACATTGAAATCACACGATAAGCAACTTATCGGCCAGGTGGCTGCTAAAATCAGGTCTTTCCGTAAGCCTGAGCCATACAAGGGAAAAGGAATCCTTTATAAGGGTGAGCAGATCAGAAGGAAAGCCGGTAAAGCCGCTGCAGAATAATAATTGGATAAGAATATTAAAATCCTTAAAGGATGAAAAAGATAAAAGACAGGAAACAGTACAGAAGGTACAGGATCAAGATGAGGATCAAAAATACCATCTCCGATGGTACAGCCGATACTCCAAGGCTAACGATCTTCAGGAGCAATAAAGAAATTTATGCTCAACTGGTTGACGATTCAGAAGGAAAAACCATCACCTCCGCTTCCTCACGTGAAAAAGGAATCGCTGATAAAAAGGTTGCCAAGAATGAACAGGCAAAACTTGTTGGTCAGTTGATTGCTGAAAAAGCAAAAGAAGCAGGGATTGAAGAGGTTATTTTTGACAGAAATGGCTACCTGTATCATGGAAGAATTAAATCATTGGCTGAAGCTGCCAGAAAAGGCGGACTTAAATTTTAATCGATATGTCAGAAGTTAATATCAAAAGAGTTAAATCAAGCGAGATTGAGTTTAAAGACAGGCTCGTCAGCATCCAGCGTGTTACCAAGGTAACCAAAGGGGGAAGGACTTTTAGTTTTTCAGCCATCGTGGTTGTTGGAAATGAAAATGGTGTTGTAGGCCATGGCCTCGGTAAGGCAAAAGAGGTTACTTCTGCCATCGCCAAGGGCATCGACGATGCCAAGAAAAACCTGGTAAAAGTACCGGTCCTCAAAGGCACTATCCCTCACGAACAGACAGGGAAATACAGTGGAGCGCAGGTATTTATCAAACCAGCTGCACCCGGTACGGGAGTCATCGCAGGTGGCGCTATGCGTGCCGTGCTTGAAAGTGTTGGGATCAAGGATGTACTTGCTAAGTCAAAAGGATCCTCTAACCCTCACTCTGTAGTTAAGGCAACCATTGATGCACTTGTAAGACTGAGAGATGCACGCACTATTGCCGAACTCAGGGGAATAGATGTTGACAAAGTGTTCAACGGCTAAAACAATCATTAACAGCAATCAAGTACCAGAGATGAAAAAAGTTAAAATTAAACAGGTAAGAAGCGGGATTGGAAGGCCGGAACGCCAGAAAAGAACGCTCAGAGCCCTAGGGTTCAAAAGATTGAATCAGACAATCGAAGTAGAAGTATCCCCGCAGGTACAGGGAATGATCGATAAGGTGAACCATCTGATCGAAGTTGTAGAAGATAAAAAATAAACAGCATAAACTAATAAACGATGGATTTAAGCAATCTTAAACCGGCTAAAGGTTCAACAAAGAACAAAAAGCGTATTGCTCGTGGCCAGGGCTCCGGCAAAGGCGGCACTGCTACACGTGGGCATAAAGGCGCGAAGTCAAGGTCAGGATATAAACGCAAAGCAGGTTTCGAAGGCGGACAAATGCCTCTTTACAGACGTGTGCCAAAATTTGGATTCAAAAATATCAACAGAGTTGAATTTCATGGCATTAACATCGATACACTTCAAAAACTTGCTGAAGAGAAAAAACTCACCAGCATCGACCAGCAGGTGCTTGTCGATAACGGACTTGCTACCAAAAAGGATCTGATCAAGATCCTCGGGCGTGGTGAACTTACTATGAAGCTTGAGGTTACAGCTCATGCATTTTCTGAAAAAGCAATCAGTGCAATCGAAGCCAAGGGAGGCGTTGCAATAAAACTTTAGGAATTAATGAAAAGATTAATCCAGACAATTCGGAATATATATAAGATTGAAGAGCTCAGGAACAGGATCTTTTATACTATTGGTATTATCCTGATCTATCGCCTTGGATCATTTGTGGTTCTCCCCGGTGTGAATCCATCAGAACTTGCAGCCCTGGCAGATCAAACCAGTTCAGGCCTGCTCGGACTGCTGAATATGTTCTCTGGTGGTGCCTTCTCAAATGCATCCATCTTTGCACTCGGGATCATGCCCTATATCTCTGCATCCATTGTTGTGCAGCTGCTGGGTATGGCCATCCCATACTTCCAGAAACTCCAGAAAGAAGGAGAAAGCGGAAGAAAGAAGATCAATCAGATTACACGTTACCTTACCATCCTCATCACTGGATTCCAGGCACAGGCATATATTGCTAACCTCGTAAGCCAGCTGAGAAACCCTGACGGATCTATCACCGCTATCATGCCTTTTGACGGGTCCTCTGTTTCGCCATTTTTCTGGGTGTCATCAACGGTGATCCTGATATCCGGAACCATGTTCGTGATGTGGCTGGGTGAAAAAATTACAGATAAAGGAATCGGAAACGGTATTTCACTGATCATTATGATCGGGATCATTGCCCGACTGCCATTCTCTCTCTTTGCTGAGTTTATCTCACGCCTGGAAGAACAGGGCGGCGGACTGGTGTATTTCATCCTTGAAATCGCAATACTCGTATTCGTGATCCTGCTAACCATACTACTGGTGCAGGGTACTCGACGGATACCGGTACAATATGCAAAAAGGATCGTTGGAAACAAACAATATGGTGGTGTACGTCAGTATATCCCGCTTAAGGTGAATGCTGCCGGTGTAATGCCGATCATCTTTGCACAGGCTATCATGTTCCTGCCACTGACCGTGGCCGGCTTTACCAATGCAGATCTGTCAGGCTTCGTTGCCGCATTCTCAAATATCAACGGATTCTGGTATAACCTGGTATTCTTTTTCATGATATTGCTGTTCACCTATTTTTATACCGCGATCACCATCAACCCGAGCCAGATGGCTGAAGATATGAAGAAAAACGGTGGTTTTATCCCCGGTGTTAAACCCGGAAGGAGAACAGCCGAATTTATAGATAATGTAATGTCAAAGATCACCCTGCCGGGGTCTATTTTCCTTGGCCTGGTGGCCATCATGCCGGCCTTTGTCAGCATAATAGGCGTGAACCAGCAGTTTGCCCAGTTCTATGGAGGGACTTCATTGCTCATCCTTGTGGGCGTTGTGCTGGACACCCTGCAGCAGATAGAAAGCCACCTGTTGATGAGACATTACGACGGTTTAACAAAATCAGGCCGTATTAAAGGCAGGTCGTCATCATTTGGAATGTAGTGTTAACACTCAGCTAAATGATACATTTTAAGACCGAAGAGGAAATTGAATTATTAAGAGAAAGTTCTTTACTTGTTGGTAAAACACTGGCTGAAGTTGCAAAACTCATCCGGCCTGGCGTAGAAACAATCGTCCTGGATACAGTCGCTGAAGAGTATATCAGAGACCATGGTGCCAGGCCAGGCTTTAAAGGATATAACGGATTTCCGTTTACGCTTTGCATTTCAGTGAATGAGCAGGTGGTTCACGGATTTCCGGGACATCAGCCCTTGCTGGATGGAGATATCGTTTCTATTGATTGTGGAACATATATGAATGGGTTTTATGGAGATTCAGCATATACATTCGCCGTTGGAGAAGTAGATGAGAAAGTCAGGCTGCTGATGGAAAGGACAAAAGAATCCTTATACAAAGCCATTGAAGTAGCTGTTGAAGGAAAAAGAGTGGGCGACATCGGACATGCAGTCCAGTCGCATGTAGAACAATACGGCTATTCCGTGGTCAGAGACCTGGTAGGACATGGCCTGGGAAGACAACTGCATGAGAAGCCTGAAGTGCCCAACTACGGAAAGCGTGGAACAGGCATTAAGCTTCAGGAAGGAATGGTGCTGGCTATAGAGCCAATGATAAACCTTGGAACAAGGAATGTCATCCAGCTGAAGGATGGATGGACCATCCGCACCGCTGACAAAAAACCATCCGCTCATTATGAGCATGATGTGGCAATCAGGAAAGGGAAGGCAGAAGTGTTATCAACATTTGAATATATTGAAGAAGTGATCAACAAAACAAAGTAAATGGCTAAACAACAATCGATAGAACAAGATGGCACTGTCATCGAATCATTGGGCAACGCCATGTTCAGAGTAGAGCTGGAAAACGGGCATGTGATCATAGCCCATATTTCGGGAAAGATGCGCATGCATTACATTAAGATTTTACCAGGTGACAGGGTGAAACTGGAAATGTCACCTTATGATTTGACAAAAGGAAGAATTACCTTCAGATATAAATAGAAAAGTATTCAGATATGAAAACCAGAGCATCAGTAAAAAAACGATCACCTGAATGTAAGATCGTCAGACGTAAGGGGCGCTTGTACGTCATTAACAAGAAGAACCCTAAATTTAAACAAAGACAAGGATAAAATTATAACATTATAAAGTATCAGATATGGCCAGGATAGCAGGTGTCGATATACCAAACAACAAGCGAGGCGAGATCAGCCTCACCTATATCTACGGAATAGGCAGAAGCAATGCTCAAAAGATCTTAACTGAGGCAGGCATTGACTGGAGTAAAAAAGTTGAAGACTGGGATGATGAAGAACAGAATAAAGTTCGTACTATCATCACCGAAAACTTCCAGGTAGAAGGTGCGCTCAGGTCAGAAACACAGATGAACATCAAACGACTGATGGACATTGGTACTTACCGTGGCATACGTCATCGTATCGGTCTTCCGCTGCGCGGGCAGAGCACTAAAAACAATGCACGTACACGAAAAGGGCGTAAGAAAACCGTTGCCAACAAGAAAATTGCACCGAAAGGTTAATGTAAAATCAGAAACAGGATTAAATTCTGCTGTAATAAAGAAAAACTATGGCTAAATCAACCAGAAGTTCAAAGAAGAGGGTAGTTAAGGTTGAACCCACAGGAATGGCATATATCAGTGCTTCATTCAATAACATCATCATTTCACTGACCAACAATGCAGGGCAGGTGATCTCATGGTCCTCATCAGGGAAAATGGGATTCAGGGGGTCGAAAAAGAATACTCCCTATGCAGCTCAGCTGGCAGCTGAAGACTGTGCTAAAATAGCATATGATGCAGGTCTGCGCAAAGTAAAGGTTCATGTGAAAGGACCCGGTTCAGGAAGAGAATCAGCCATCAGAACCCTTCATTCAATGGGTATTGAAGTAACCGAAATTAAGGATGTAACACCATTGCCACACAATGGTTGCCGACCTCCTAAGAGAAGAAGAGTATAATTATTAAAACACTATAAAAGCATATTTTTATGGCCAGGTACAGAGGACCAAAATCGAAGATTGCCAGGAAATTCAAAGATCCGATCTTCGGACCGGATAAAGCGCTTGACAGAAAACCATACCCCCCGGGGCATCATGGAAACAACAGGCGCAGGAGAAAAGAATCAGAATACGGAATTCAGCTTCAGGAAAAACAAAAAGCCAAATATACTTATGGTATCCTTGAAAGACAGTTCAGAAACACTTTCAAAAAGGCGACCACTAAGAAAGGGATTACCGGTGAGATCCTGCTTCAGCTTATCGAAGCCAGACTTGACAATGTTGTTTACAGGCTGGGCATCAGCCCTACCAGAAGAGGTGCACGCCAGCTTGTCAACCACCGTCATATCGTTGTGAACGGCACAGTGGTGAACATCCCCTCATATGAACTGAAACCCGGAGATGTTGTTAGCATAAGGGAAAAATCAAAATCACTTGAAGCTATCAGCGATTCACTTTCAGGACGCACAGACAGGTATAGCTGGCTGGAATGGGAAGATGAGAAAATGGAAGGTAAATTCGTAAATTATCCGGCAAGGGAAGATATCCCTGAGAATATTCGCGAACAGCTTATCGTGGAATTATACTCCAAATAAGCCATCGTAGTAATCCTCTAAAATTGATCATTTAATTTACAGCATATTATGGCAATATTAGCATTTCAAAAACCAGACAAGGTGATTATGATCGAAGCCGATGAGTTCAAAGGCATCTTTGAATTCCGTCCGCTTGAACCAGGATTCGGTGTGACCATCGGAAACGCCCTGAGAAGGATCCTGCTTTCATCCCTTGAAGGATACGCTATCACCTCGGTTAGAATCGATGGCGTGGTCCAGGAATTTTCAACCATACGCGGAGTGGTCGAGGATGTTTCCCAGATCATTCTGAACCTGAAGAAGATCAGGTTCAAAAAACAGATCGACACCGAAAATACTGAGAAAGTGCATATCGTGATCGGTGAACAGGAAGAATTCAAAGCCGGCGATATCAATAAATTCTTATCCGTATTCCAGGTACTGAACCCTGAAGAGGTGATCTGCCACATGGATACCAGTGTTAAGCTTTCTATGGAGCTCACCATCAATAAAGGTAGAGGTTATGTTCCGGCAGAGGAGAACAAGTCATTAACAGCTTCTGTCGACACCGTCGCCATTGATGCTATCCACACACCTATCAAAAACGTGAAATATCACGTTGAGAACTGGAGGGTGGAACAGAAAACTGACTACGAGAAACTGGTCATTGAGATCGATACAGATGGTTCTATCCATCCAAAAGAAGCATTGAAAGAAGCTGCAACGATACTGATCCACCATTTCATGCTGTTCTCAGATGAAAAGATCACCCTGGACTCAGAAGAAAAAGCAGTTACTGAAGAATTTGATGAAAATTCACTGCATATTCGCCAGTTGCTGAAAACAAAACTGGTCGACATGGACCTCTCAGTAAGGGCATTGAACTGCCTTAAGGCTGCCGATGTTGAATCATTGGGCGACCTGGTGACATTTAATAAAAACGACCTGCTTAAATTCAGGAATTTTGGAAAAAAATCACTGACCGAACTAGAAGAACTGGTCAAAACCAAAGGACTTGAATTTGGCATGAACATTTCGAAGTACAAATTAGATAAGGAATAATTGCAATGAGACACGGTAAAAGATTTAATCATTTAAGCAGGACGAGTGCTCACAGGAAAGCAATGCTTGGCAATATGGCCAGCTCGCTTATCATCCACAAACGCATAAAAACTACTGTTGCCAAGGCAAAAGCTTTGAGAACATATATAGAACCACTCATCACCAAGTCAAAAACTGACTCTACTCATTCAAGAAGGGTTGTTTTTAGCTACCTCAAAGATAAAGACGCAGTAACGGAGCTTTTCAGAGAGATTTCTGTAAAGGTAGCCGACCGTCCCGGTGGTTATACAAGGATCATAAAAATTGGACCCAGACAGGGAGATAATGCCGAAATGGCACTTATAGAACTTGTTGATTTCAACGAAAACCTACTGGATGCCAAAGCCAAAGGTCCTAAGAAAACACGTAGAAGAAAAGCTGGTGGTGCTAAAAAACAGGAAGGTGAAGCTCTTGCTGCAGAACAAACTGTTGAAACAGCTGAAGAAGTAGTTGAAGAAAGCACGGATACAGCTGCCGAAGAAGGCGAAGAGAAAGCAGCAGAGGAAACAGCAGAAGCCGTTGAAGAAGTGAAAGAAGAGCCTAAGGCTGAAGTAAAAGAAGTAGCTGCTGAAGAGGCCAAAGAAGAACCGAAAGCTGAAGAGGTCAAAGAAGAACCTAAAGCTGAAGAGAAGAAAGAAGAAGCTGCAGAAGAAGACGAGAAAGAAAAAGACAAAAAGGAATAAATTACCTTCTGATGGAAAGAAAAAGGATAGGGTTTGTATTAACTTTATCCTTTTTTTATCTCATCTGATACAAACTTATAAACTACTGTTATGGGTTCAATGATAGCAAACGTCCACGCACGCCAGATCCTGGATTCCCGTGGAAATCCAACCATAGAAGTTGATGTTTACACAAATACAGGTGTCGTGGCCAGGGCTGCCGTTCCTTCTGGTGCTTCAACAGGAGTACATGAAGCCGTAGAACTGCGCGATAACGATAAAGGCACATACATGGGCAAAGGAGTGCTTAAGGCTGTTGACAATGTAAATAACATCCTGGCTGAAGAACTGCAGGGCTATTATGTTACCGATCAGCGTGATATCGACCAGAGAATGATTGAAATTGATGGTACATCCAACAAAGAGAAGCTCGGTGCAAACGCCATGCTGGGTGTTTCTCTTGCTGTTGCCCATGCAGGAGCACAGGATACAGGCCAGTTCCTGTTTCATTACCTCGGGGGGCCCAATGCCCATTTATTACCCATTCCAATGATGAATATCCTGAATGGCGGATCACATGCCGATAACAGCATCGATTTTCAGGAATTCATGATCATGCCGGTAGGCGCTGAAACCTTTAGTGATGCCATCAGGATGGGAGCTGAAGTATTTCATAACCTGAAGTCGGTACTCAAGAAAAGCGGACATTCCACCAACGTTGGTGATGAAGGTGGCTTTGCCCCTAACCTTTCATCAAATGAGGAGGCCGTGAAAGTTGTGCTGCAGGCCATCGAAAAAGCTGGATATAAAGCAGGTGAAGATATTTTCATTGCACTTGACCCTGCTTCCTCTGAATATTATATTCCGGAAGAAAATGTATACCACCTGAAATGGTCTACCGGTGATAAACTGACCCCTGCCGAAATGGTTGACTTCTGGGCTGATTGGGCAAAAAGATATCCTATCATTTCTATTGAAGACGGCATGGCCGAAGATGACTGGGACGGATGGAAGCTCATGACAGACAAAATGGGTGATAAGATCCAGCTCGTTGGTGATGACCTCTTTGTTACCAATACAAAGCGTTTAAAAAGGGGAGTCGACGAAGGTATTGCCAACTCCATCCTCATCAAAGTAAACCAGATAGGCACACTCACAGAAACCATTGATGCCGTAAACATGGCGAACAGGAATGCCTTTACTTCTGTGATCAGCCATCGCTCTGGTGAGACCGAAGATACAAGCATTGCTGATCTGGCTGTTGCGCTGAACACCGGGCTTATCAAGACTGGCTCTGCCAGCCGCTCCGACAGGATTGCAAAATATAATCAACTGCTCCGCATTGAAGAAATTCTAGGTGATGCAGGAAGGTATCTTGGAAAAGGTTTTAAGTATCTTTAATATATTCGATACACGATATCCGATACACGATACACGATACACGATATCCGAATCCGAATCCGATACACGCTACGCTATCCTGCACAAATACTGAACAAGATTATCTGACCTGCTCAGTTCCAACTTTTTACGCATACGGCTGCGGGCAGTTTCGAGTGCACGCACCGACTGGCCGGTGATCTCAGAAATTTCCTTAGACGACATATTCAATCGCAGGAAAGTGCACAGCTTAATCTCATTAGGCGTGAGATCAGGGTGTGATTCCATGATCTTCTCACGGAATTTGCTATGTTCCTCCTCAAACCTGAGCTCAAATTCTTTCCATTCCTGTCCTTGTATAAGATTCCTGAGTTTTGCTATAGCCGTCTGTATCTTATCACTGTACTCATTATGGGTTGCCCTGTTTATCCCACGTAGCGTATCAATAATTGAATTTCCAAGCTCTGTCCTCCGCGAAATATACAGGGCATTTTCGGTCATGATCTTCTTTTTAAAATGGAGCTCCCTTTCCAGGGCATCCCTTGTCTTCTTCAGATCAAGATGGGTCTTGATCCTAACCAGGAGCTCTTTCTCGCTAAAGGGCTTGGTAACATAATCAACTCCTCCCGTTTCAAATCCTTTGAGGATGCTTTCCTGGTCAGTCCTGGCAGTCAGAAAGATAACCGGAACATTATCGTAGTTGTCTATAAACCTTAACTCCTCACATACCTCAAAGCCATCCATGCCCGGCATCATAACATCCAGCAGAACAAGTTCGAACTTAACCTTTTTACATAGTTCTATAGCGTCCGGCCCACTTTGAGCATAAGAAACAGAATATCCATGCTCATCTAATATACTTACCATTAGCTTGATATTGGAAGGAATATCATCGACGATTAAAATATTTGATGGTACATTTTTCATACTATTCCATTTTGTTTGAGATTCCTCTCATCTTTTTCAGGTATTCCGGGAAAGACAGCAGGCTGAGATCAATTTTTTCTATATCGTAATTATCGCAATGCATAATAAGTTTATCGCCATAATCTACAAGGAAACGAATGCTATATGTCTTCCCTGTTTTATGAATGCCTTCAGCAAACAATCTGATAGCATTAAATTCCTTCAGTTCATTAGCCTGTACCCAAAGAGAGAGGTAATCCTCCTCAATCTCATGCAAAGCCATCCTGACAGCAGTCATATACCTGCTTTCATCCATTGAGGAGGATTCAGATTCTGCATTATCAGGCTCTATGGTGGTTTCACTTCTCTGTTGAACCAGGCTGATCATCTTCTCATACAACTCTTCGATATGGAAGGGCTTGATCAGATAATCATCAAATCCACTGCTGTTGATCCTGTCTATATCATCTTTCATGGCCAGGGCCGTTAAAGCCATAACAGGGATTGTCTTTAATGCTTTGTGAGATTTAATTTTTCCCATTAACTCATAACCATCCATCACAGGCATCATAATATCCAGAAGGATAATATCAGGAACGATGGCAGTTGCCTTTTCAAGCCCTTCTTCTCCATTCACCGCTTCACTGACGATAATACCTGCTTCCTCCAGGTTCTCCTTGACAAATCTCCTGTTAATATCCGAATCGTCGACCAGCAGGACATGTTTGCCATAGAGAACGGAATTCCATACTTTATGGCGGGAGTCATGTGTCAGTGCATCATCAGCAATTTTCACTCCCTTCATTCCAATAATAAAGGATGATCCTTTCTCTGGTGTGCTTTCAACATGTATGGCTCCCGACATCATCTCAACCAACCTTCTGGTAATT
>JBDLIJ010000029.1:0-20560 GCA_039714935.1 Bacteroidota bacterium
CTTCGAACAAAACTCTTTACTCCTTGTTTCGTCATATGTGATAAAAACATCTTAATTTTGACGTCAATTAAAGCACGCTTATGTCTGGTGGAATAAAATTTATTAGAAAAATGATAGGCTTCCTGCTGAAGTTCATACTCTTCTTCATCATAGCGCTGATCTTTGTCTTTATGATAGAGTATCTGATTGCACCAATATATGTTTTCCCTGATCCTGAGCCGTTTACTGGTGATGAGCTGTTTAATCCTTATGAGGATATCGACAGCAATTACTGGCGTAAAGGAAACTTTCAGATACAGTCGGAAGCCTGGGGAGGTATTACCGATGGAAGAAAGAATAGTAATCATGCCATCGACAGCATCTACGGATTGCTGGGTTACGGTATTATTCCAACATCTGATTATCAGAAAATTAACCGTCATGGATCCGGGCGTGCAACTTATATCCCGGTTTATGAACATGGCTATGGTATCCGGAAAAACCACCATGTCATGATCGGAGCAAAGTATGTTACATGGAATGATTACCCTATTTTCCAGAATATCCATCATAAGCAACATATGGTGAATATCTTAAGACCCTCAACAGAGCTGATCTTCATTGCGCATCCAAAACTACGGCTTGGGTGGGATCCGGAGGATATGACCTGGCTGACAAATTATGATGGAATAGAAGTCCTGAACGGGTATAGAGAATCAGTAGAGCATTGGGACGCAGCACTTTCATCAGGTAAGAATATGAGGATACTGGCAAATGATGATGCCCACGACATTTCAAACAGGAATGAGGTCGGGCGTTATTGTACAATGATCTATTCGCCGGTACTGCATGGTGATAGCGTTGTAGAGGCCATCAAAGCAGGAAGGGCCTTTGGAGCAGACATATTCAGGCTCTGGGATGAACCCATGGACGAAAAGATACTCAAAGCGAAGAGCCTTCCCAAGCTCAGTAATGTGGAGCTTAAGGGGGATACTTTATTTGTTGCAGTCAATAAAACCGCTCATAAATTCAGGTTTATAGGGCAGGAAGGTAAAGTGCTTGATTCTGTAATGCACTCAGATACTGCACAATATTTTGTTAAAGATACGGATACGTATGTTCGCGCAGAGATTCATTTTAAAAACCGCACTATTTATTATCTCAATCCTGTGATCCGTTACGATGGGGGCGATCCCTGGGAGCATAAAATTGCCCGTATTGACCATATCCGGACCTGGATCTTCAGGATCGTAGGCTTTGCTACACTCATCTTTATTCTGATGAATATTTACTACCTTCGGAGACGAATTAGAAAAAGAGCTTCACACTGATATGAACAGTTCCCCTAAGCTTAACAGGGCCATGATCGTACTGGTCTTGCTCTCATTGCTTGTACGCGGCTTTTTAGCAGCATTCCTTGAATTTGGTAATGATGAGGTTTATTACTGGACTTATGCCCTTTATCCTGATTACAGCCATTTTGACCATCCGCCCATGGTGGGATTTCTTATTCAGCTTACAAGCCTGAACCTTGCCCTGGATAGTGAATTCTTTATCCGCCTGGGCTCTGTGTTGTTGGGAACGCTGAACATCTGGCTTGTTTATCTTATAGGAAAAAAAGTCAGGGATCAACTGACGGGTTTTTATGCTGCATTGATCTATACAGGCTCAATTTATGCATTTATCATTGCCGGAACCTTTATTTTACCTGATACTCCTCAACTAAGTTTCTGGCTGCTCACCGTCTATCTGCTCCTCCGGTCGGTTACCGGGGATGTGAGCAGATCAGCGAGAGCATATTTGTTGCTGGCCGGAATTACCGCCGGCATGGCATTATTATCGAAATACACATCGGTATTCATATTATTTGGCGTATTTCTCTATATCCTGGCATATAATCGTAAGTGGCTTAAAACATGGGAATTGTATGCTTCGGCCATGATTGCGTTTTTGTTTTTTCTGCCGGTTTTGATCTGGAATTTCAACAATGATTTTATCAGCTTCACCTTCCAGAGCGACAGGGTAGGGATCTTTGAATCCGGCTTACGGGCCGACCTTTTTCTGACAGAGCTTGGCGGGCAAATATTTTATAATAACCCGGTGAACTTCATCCTTGCTGTGCTGGCTGTGATCATGTTTGCCAGAGGGAGAAAATTTATCGACAGACAGCATGGTGCCTTGTTGGTTTTGATCTCACTGCCGCTGATCCTTTTATTCCTTTTCTTTTCGCTTTACAAACAAACTCTGCCGCACTGGACAGGTCCGGCCTGGACAAGCATGATCATTCTGTCGGCTGCCTACCTTCGAGAAATTGGAAAGGAAAAACTATTACCGGCATTCACACTTTCTTCCCTGGCTGTTTTATCCATCGTGATCATTCTCGGGATCATGCAAATAAAAGGAGGAATGTTATTTTATGATGGCGGGGATAAAGCTGAAAACCGCGGACAAAATGATGTGAGCCTCGATATGCACGGCTGGCGTCAACTGTCTGATGAATTTTCTTTGATATTGCAGGAAGAAGAAAATGCCGGGAATATAAACCCACAGAGCCCCTTTATCGGGTCACGCTGGTTTCCCCTGGCAAATATTGATTATTACCTGGCCTCACCGGAAGGCATAAAAGTTCTGGGCCTGGGATCACTTGATGCCTTGCACAAATATGCCTGGATGAATAAAGAAAGAGGGGGCTTCAGCCTGGGCATGGATGCCTGGTTTCTGACAGTAAGCCGTGATTTTCAAGACCCGCAAAAATTATATGAAAAGTATTTTGATGAGATTGTGCTTGCTTATACCATCCCAATCCACCGAAATGGCAAACATGTTATGAATGCTTTCTTCTATTACCTTAAAGATATGAAACAGTTGCCAGAGTAAAATCTGGTACCCGATCCCCGCTACCTTTTTTCCCTATCTTTGCATAATGGAATCCAAACGACAGCAACGTATTTCACGGCTCCTGCAACGCGACCTGGGTGAGATCTTTCAGCATGAAGTGTCCGGCATTTCAGGTAAAGCGATGGTCACTGTGACAAAGGTAAATGTTACCCGGGATCTGGGTCTTTCTCGCGTTTACCTCAGCCTTTTTGGTACAGATGATAAGCAAAACTTACTGGAAAACATCCGTAAGCATAAGAACGAGATAAAATATAAATTGGGTAATCGCATCCGCAATCAGCTGAGAACAGTGCCGGAACTTGAGTTTTATGAAGATGATTCGCTCGATTATATCGAGAATATTGAAAATCTTTTAGATAAAGAATAAGTTCGTTGAACCTCCCCCTACATATCGCCCGTCGCTACCTGATCTCAAAGAAATCGCATAATATCATTAATGTAATATCGGGTATCTCCATCATGGGCATTACTGTAGGCACCATGGCCCTGATAGTGGTATTGTCGGTGTTCAATGGGTTTGAGTCACTGGTATCATCCCTGTATAATTCATTTAATCCCGACCTGGAAATTACGGCGCATGAAGGAAAAACCTTTACCCTGCAAGACGTCAAAGCAAATGAGATCAGGAAGATTCCCGGTGTTTTACACCTTACAGAGGTGGTGGAAGAAAATGCCTTGATGAAAAATGGATCCCGGCAGTATATTGCCAGGATGAAAGGGGTAGGAGATGAATTCAGGCTCATGACAGCCATTGATTCCATAATTATTGATGGCGAATATCTGTTGCAGAAAGGAAAAAGTGCTTGTGGGGTATTTGGGGCAGGGGTTTCGTATCACCTGGGTGTGGTGCCGGATCTTTTTACTGAACCCGTAGAAATATTTGTCCCCAGCAGAAGTGCCAGCTTCAGGCCCGGGCTTGAGCAAGCATTTAACAGAGGCAATATTTCTCCGTCAGGAGTTTTTTCAATTCAACAAGACTTTGATGCCAGCATTGTCATTGTGCCGATCTGGTTTGCCCGCGATTTGATGGAATACAAAAATGAGGTTACTGCTGTGGAGCTCGGGCTTGAAAAAGGAGCTGATGTAGATAAAATAAAATCTACAGTGCAAAAAATTACCGGTGATGCATTCAGTGTCAAGGATCGTTATCAGCAGGAAGAACTACTCTATAAGATCATGAATTCTGAGAAATGGATCATCTTCCTCATCATGGCCTTCATACTGATGATAGCCACTTTTAATGTCATTGGCTCTTTATCCATGCTGATCATTGATAAGCAGAAAGACATTGCTGTACTGCATAGCCTGGGTGCTAATTATACCCTCATAAGAAGGATATTTCTTCTTGAAGGATTGCTCATATCGCTCAGCGGGGCTGTTGCAGGCCTCATCCTGGGAGGGCTGATAAGCTGGATACAACAGGAATTCGGGATTATCAGGCTTGGCCAGGGCGATGGGGCTTTTATCATCGACACCTATCCTGTGCTGGTGAAGAAAATGGACTTTTTATACGTCTTTATCACTGTATTTGTGATCAGCTACCTCTCGGCATGGCTGCCGGTAAGAAGGATCTCAAAAAAATACCTTGAACAAAAGCTGGCCTGAGCCACCAGGCAGACAACCTTTCAGGTAATATTGAAGTCTATGCTTTATGGATTCGCTTTGTGCCATACTAAAATCCCATTTTAATATATGATAATTTGTATACCTTTGTTGATCTCAATAATATTAACAACGATTAATTTATAAAAAATGATTAAAAATTTCACTAATAAAACTTTTGTAAAGCACATATTATCAATGCTTTTGCTATTTCTTTTTATTTCTGTTACTGCCCGTGATATCGTTATTACTGACGACGGCCACACCAGTATAAAGATCAATACAAATACTTACGAAATTCTTGGTTTTACCAGCACCCTGGATAAGATCAGTACTTATAAGATCAATACTGAGGCCGGAATGTTCACTGACCTGATCATCCCGGGATATACCTCAACTAATGTTATTGGCGCCCCTAAGCTTCCTGTTTACAGAAAGCTCATCGAGTTTCCTATTGGAGCTAAGGCAGCGGTTCATATTCTTAACTATGAGGTGGAGGAATTTGATCTTGCTGACCTTGGATTACAATTTCCTGTAATGCCTGCACAGCCATCATCCCCCAAAGATGGCTCATATATTCCCTTCGAATATAATGCTTCTGCATATGCCAATAATGCTTTTACGGATGACCCACTGGTAAAAGTGGAGATCCTGGGCATGATGCGTGGCCTGCGCATTGCCAGGGTCGATATTTCTCCGGTACAATATAATCCTGTGAGCGGAAAGATCCGTGTTTATTCCAATATTGAGGCAGAAGTGGTGTTTAAGGATGCAGATGTGATTGCAACACTTCGTGAGAAGCAAAAAAATGAAGTGCCCTTTTTTCGCTCTGCAGGTGCAAGCCTTCTGAATTATAAAAAAGAACAATCCGCAAATCGTGATACCATTACTAAATATCCTGTTAAATATGTGATCGTTTCCGATCCAATGTTTGAATCACAACTTGAGACTTTTGTCGAGTGGAAAACCCAAAAAGGTTTTACGGTTGTTGAAGGATACACTGACGATCCTGCAGTAGGCACGACTACTACATCAATAAAAGCATACCTTGAAGGTTTATACAATGCGGGCACAAACGACGACCCTGCACCATCATTTGTTCTTTTTGTGGGCGATGTAGCCCAGGTGCCTGCCTGGAGCGGAAGTGCCGGCAGTCATGTAACCGACCTGAAATATGTTGAATATACCGGCGACTATTTCCCTGAAATATATTACGGAAGGTGGTCAGCCACAACCACTGCTGAATTGCAGCCACAGATTGATAAAACCCTGCAGTATGAACAATATACCATGCCTGATCCTTCATACCTTGATGAGGTAGTGATGGTAGCCGGGATGGATAGTGGCCATGGTAATGACTGGGGTAACGGACAGATCAATTACGGAACTGAAAACTATTTTAACCTGACTCATGGCCTCACATCACATACCTATCTTTATCCTGAATCAGGCAGCCATTCTGCCGATATCATTCAGAATATAAGTGATGGTGTATCATTCGGGAACTATACTGCGCATTGCTCTGCTAACGGTTGGGCCGACCCCTCTTTTTCGATCTCCGATGTGGCAGGATTGCAAAACCAGGATGAATATTGTGTCCTGATAGGAAACTGCTGTTCTTCCAATTCATTTGATGCTTATTGCTTCGGCGAGGCTCTCCTCAGGGCTGAAAATAAAGGAGCCGTGGGCTACATTGGCGGAACCAACAGTACCTATTGGGATGAGGATTATTATTTTGGCGTGGGAGTGGGTGCCATAACCGAAGATCCACCTTTATATGAAGAAACAACACTGGGGAACTACGATCGCTCATTCCATGATCATGGTGAACCATGGGAAGATTGGTATGTGACCACATACGAGATCATTTTTGCCGGTAACCTTGCCGTTACTGAAGGCTCACCCGGTAGTGCTCATTATTACTGGGAGATATACAGCGTAATGGGTGACCCGTCAGTGATGTGCTATTTTGGTGTGCCTGATCCCATGAGCGTAAGCTATGATCCTCTAATGCCCCTTGGATCTACTTCGTTTTCAGTTACAACAGAGCCATACGCTTACATAGGAATTTCTAAAGATGGTGTATTACATGGCGCAGCCCTGGCAGATGCTTCCGGTAACGCGGTGGTGACACTTGATCCCATTCAGGTGCCAGGTGATGCAGACGTAGTTGTTACAAAGCAAAATAGAGAGCCATACATTGGTACTGTGGTTGTAAACAACCCATCAGGGCCTTATATTATGCTATCAGATTATACCATTAATGACCCCACAGGAAACAATAATGGCTTAGCAGACTACGCTGAAAGCATTAGCCTGGATGTTGAACTGGAAAACCTTGGAGCCGCTGACGCCAGCGATGTTGAGGGTACACTCACTTCAACTGACGAGTTTGTGACCATCACCGACGATTTTGCAGAATGGGGAGTCATTGCCTCCGGAGCCACATCCACACAACCCGATGCCTTTGCTTTTGATGTGGATGCCATCATCCCCGATCAGCATATTGCTGCCTTTGAGCTGGAAGTTACCGGCACAGGTAAAGATAGCTGGTTCTCAGATTTAAATATAACCTTAAATGCTCCGGTGCTGGAAGCAGGTATTGTGAGCGTTGACGATTCGCAGGGAGGAAATGGCAACGGCCTTCTCGATCCTGGTGAAACGGCTGATATCATAGTTCCATTGATCAATAGCGGGCATAGCGATGCTGTGAATACAGTGGCTGTAATTAGCAGTACCAGCGGTGATGTTGTCATTAATACCAGCAGTGTAAATGTTGACAGCCTCGCTTTTGGAAATACTGTTGATGTAGTTTTTAATGTTACCGTTAGTGAAGATGTTAATACCGGCACAGCAATACCATTTGAATTCAATGCTGATGCCGAAGGTTACACAGCATACCTCGACTTCTTCCTGGTTGCCGGGCAGATCCCTGTATTGATTGTTGATCTTGACCCTAACAGCAGCTCCGCACCTGAAATGCTTAGTTGCCTGACCAACCTGAGTGTAGGATCAGAAATGGAAACTGCAATCCCGGACGATCTTGAAATATATACCTCTGTATTTGTCTGCCTGGGAATCTATAATCAGAATCATCAACTTACCGATTCTGAAGGACAGGCCCTTGCAGATTATCTGAACGCAGGAGGTAACCTTTATATGGAAGGTGGTGATACCTGGTTCTATGATCCAACCACTGCTGTGCATGGCATGTTTGGTATTAACGGCCTTGCAGATGGTGATGATGACCTTGGCACAATACTCGGACAGTCAGGTACTTTTACCGAAGATATGACTTATAATTATAGTGGTGAGAACAACTGGATTGACCATATTGCCCCTGGAGGTGATGCTTTTCTGATATTTAATAATGAAAATCCGGCATATGGAACAGGAGTAGCAAACATTGGATCATCATATAGAACCATTGGTTGCTCTCACGAGTTTGGCGGCCTCGACGACGGTACTTACACAAAGGACTATCTGATGTATAAATATCTTGAGTTCTTTGGTATCGATGCTGTTTGGGTCGGACTGGAAGAAATTGAACTTTCAGAAAATACATTATCAGTATATCCGAACCCTGCTAACAGTACTACAAACATCAGGGTCGCAAACAGGGAGAAAGGAACCATATCCCTTTCAGTTTACAATGGTATGGGCCAGGAAATTTTTAAACTGGCTGATCATAATGTTATCCCTGCGGGTGACCATGTTTATAAATTAAATACTTCAAATATTCCGGGTGGCGTATATCACTGTATACTCACATCAGGGGATCAAAAAGTAAGTAAGAAAATCGTAATTATAAAATAAAAATAATCCTGAAATAAGATGAAGAATCTATTAGCAATAGTACTGGCCTTACTGCTCGGAACCTGGACAGTCAGCGCCTACGATGGTTATGATGTCAACTTCGATCAGCAGGCAGGAAGCTATAGCCTGGAGTTTAATCTTGGCGAGACCTCAATCTCACAGCTTACCATTGATGGACAAATATTTTCTGTAATTAATTTTGAAGGTTCAGTAAACACTAAAAAAACTGGTTTTGCTGAGTTGCCTTTCGTTCACACTGCTGTGATGCTGGAGGCCAATAATAATGTTGACCTGCAATTTTCAGGAGGAGCATATGAAGATATTCAGCTTGAATATCCATTGCTGCCCTCACGTGGTGTTATATACCGCGACCAGGATCCATCTGCCGTTCCTTATGTGATAGATCCTAAATCAAATACGGATGATTGGTATCCCGGGGATCTGGCAAACAGCACGGAACCCTACATCCTTCGCGATGTCAGGGGAACAAATGTTTATGTTTATCCTTTCCAGTATAATGCTGCGAAAAATATTTTAAGGGTTTATAAAACTGTTCAGGTAAATCTTGTAAACAATAACACAATTGCAATTAACCCTTTAGAGGAACATAGCACCATCGTTTATGAAATGGATGCGATATATGCTTCTGTCTTTATTAATTACACCCATAACAAAGATGACCTTACCATAGGTGAGATGGGCGATATTCTTGTGATCTGCACTGATCGCGATAGCACTGCCATCAATCCTTATATCCAGTGGAAAAGAGAAAAGGGATACCTCGTAACCAAAGAGGTCGTTGCTGCCGGCACCAATGTGAACAGCATGGTACAGGATGCCTATAACAACAACAATAATTTACTATATGTACAACTTGTAGGGGACTGGGCCGATATTAAATGTAATACACTTAATGGAGGTGCTCCTCCGATGGATCCACAAATAGGTTGTGTAGCTGGTAGTGACGAAGTGCCCGACATTACTGTTGGACGCTTTTCTGCTGAAAATACAACACATGTCACTACCCAGGTTGATAAGGTGATCACCTTTGAAAAGACTCCACAGATGGGTGCTGACTGGTACAAAACTGCCACAGGCATTGGATCACAGGAAGGACCCGGTGATGATGGTGAATTGGATAAAGAACACCTCGATGTGATCTTCAACGATAAATATGATCCTTTCACCTTTGATATATACAATCCCATTTATGAACCATCAGCAACGATCAACGATATATTTGCTGCTGTGGATGGTGGTACCAGCGCCATTAACTATTGCGGACACGGATCTCCCACCTCATGGGGGACGACAGGCTTTAGTAACAGTAATGTAACCAATCTGGCAAATGGGGATATGACACCTTTTATCATCTCTGTAGCTTGTAATAATGGTGACTTCCACACAGGTACCTGCTTTGCTGAAGCATGGCAACGGCATGTCGGTGGAGGTAGTGTTATGTTTCTGGGAGCCTCTATCAGCCAACCCTGGCAACCACCTATGCGTGGCGAGGATTATTTTGCCGATATCCTTATCGGTGGATATGATTACACTGCTCATGCCGGTCAAAATGGTATTTCTACTACCGAAGGCCGGACAACACTGGGAGCCATGGTATTCAACGGCCTGGTGCTTATGACCACTGAATCCGGTGGGTCATCAGACTGGGAAACGGCCAAGACATGGAATCTTTTTGGTGATCCCTCTATGCAGGCCAGAACAGCAGCGCCTGCCGACCTGACACTTTCCAATCAGGGGGTGATGGCAGGCATTCCGTTTATCACTACTATAACAGCTGCCGGATCACCGGTTGAAGGTGCTATGGTAACCATCAGTCAGAATGATAATTACTTTACGGGCATTACCGATGCATCCGGGAGTGCAACGATCACCCATACACTTGCTCCCGGAGATGCACTCCTGGTTGTAACAGGCTTCAATACCGAAACGATATATGATACCATCACCGTGATCCCTGCAGATGGTGCTTATATAGTGTATACCGGACATACTGTGAATGATGCAGCTGGCAATAATAACGGCCTGCTTGACTACGGCGAAACAGCGATGCTGAGCATATCACTAACCAATGTTGGAACAGAAGATGCCGTGAACGTTGACGTACTCCTGTCAAGTGATGATGACAATGTTAGCATTACTGACGGATCAGAAAATTATGGCACAGTACCTTCAGGTGATACCATCACAATTGCTGATGGCTTTTCACTTGATGTAGCTGCCGCTATCCCCGACCTGCATAATATATTGTTCAATATTGAAGCAACAGCTGATGAAACATGGAACAGCTCCTTCACAGATCAGGGCCATGCTCCTGTTTTGAGCTATGGCGGATTTATGATTTCTGATGCCGGTGGCAATGGAAATGGTAAACTTGACCCGGGTGAAACTGCCGACCTGATCATTACAGTAAACAATGAAGGCTCTTCAGATGCTGCAGGTGTTGCAGCACTGCTTTCTTCAAGCAGTCAGTATATTGAAATTGAGGAAGCCACAATGACCTACGGACCTATCGTAGCAGGTGGATCTGCAGAACAAACTTATATCGTTACTGCCGGAACTGATACACCTGCCGGACACTCTGCTGAATTCATGATGGATATTACAGCCAACCTGGGGATTAGCGGCTCAGGCGAGTTCTTCCTCATTGTCGGACAAATCCCTGTGCTGATCATCGATCTGGATGGAAACCAAAATTCTGCAACAGAGATGATGGTCAGTCTCGGAAACCTGAGCGTAGGTGCCGAGATGGTAAATGAATGGCCGGATGATCTCAATATGTATTCATCCGTATTCGTTTGCCTGGGTATTTACATGGATAATCATGTATTATCAGATGCTGAAGGCCAGGATCTGGTAGCTTATCTCAATGCAGGTGGTAAGCTATATATGGAAGGTGGCGACACCTGGTTCTTTGATCCTGCAACATCAGTACACCCAATGTTTAGTATTAATGGCCTTGAAGATGGTGATGGCGACCTTGGAATCATCAAAGGAGAATCAGGGACCTTTACCGAAGATCTTTCATATGAATATTCCGGTGATAATAACTGGATAGACCAGATCGCACCAAGTGGAGACGCATTCCTGATCTTTAATAATTGGGTTCCTCTTTACGGAGTGGGTGTCGCAAACGTCGGAACAAACTATAAGACTATAGGATGTTCGTTTGAGTTCGGCGGACTGGATGATGATGGTGGTAGCACCAAAGACTTTCTTATGCATCAATACCTCGATTTCTTTGATATTGATAATGTATGGGTAAGCCTTCCTGAAGCAAATGAAAACAGGGTGATCATGGGCCAGGTTTATCCCAACCCCTTTACCAACGAGACAAATATCAGTTTTAACCTGAAGGAGAAAACGGATCTTAGCATAGAAGTATACAATGTTAATGGTAAACTGATCAACAGCCTGGTGAATGCCAAACTGTCCGCAGGAAAGCATATTATTAAATGGAATGCTGATGCTGATGGTGTTTCTGAAGGAGTATATTTCTTCAGGATCATTAGCGAGGATGAGGTCATTACCAGAAAAGTGATTTTGATGCACTAATGTATGTTTAACTGAAATAAAAAAGGAGTTTCTGCAAGAAACTCCTTTTTTTATACTCAATACCCGATATCACCTTATTCGGTCTTCTCCCAATTCCAGAATGTGATTACAATCAATCCCATCGTTCCCCATGTATATACGGAAATGCTCCAGAAGAGATCAAATAGCTCTCTACCCATGAGATCATAAATGTTACCTCCGATCAACAGGCAGCAGAGAATAAATAACAGCTTGAAGTAAATATTCACTTGCCTGAATTTAAACAAGAGATAAACGATAAGTGGTAAGGTGAAAATAAATGCATTCTGACTGGTGAAGGCCAGCAAGGGAATGAAGGCTGTGAGGATAATAAAAAGCCGTTCAAAACTGTCATTCACCTTTCTCCTGTATATATGATAAAAGAATAGACCGGCTATCAGCGTAAGTAAAATAATTTGATATAAATACCTCCCTGTTTCAGTTGTAGTGATTTTTGATATAGGACTATAACGTGCCAGCACAGAAAAGATCGTATGGTTGCCGGATGCCAGCAGTTCCTGCTTGCTGCTCAGTTCAATGCCAAGCTCCTGAAACCAGGAAGCATATAAGCCCCAATATACACTGATGTCGGAATAAAAGATCAATGGAAGCAGGAAATACAATATGGCAAAGCCGAGAATATACAGCATCTCCCTGAACCTGCCATATAATAACAGCAGTGGAAAAAAGATCAGGGCAAAAGGTTTAATAAATATGCTCAGTGCCAGCAAAGCTCCTGCAGCAGCCGGTTTCTTCAGAAGCATAAACCGGAGAGAAAAGATGTACATGCCGAGCATGAGCAGGTTTACCTGTCCCAATTCCAGTTCCCTGAAAAAGTGGGTTCCCGTGATGATGATTGCAATAATCAAAATGCCTGATACCAGCCTGTCAGATGGCGGCTTTCCTGTGAAGATGCTTTTCAGGGTGTACAGTACAGCACCCATTATAACAGTAAGTATAAACCAGTAAAGATATTTGGCAGCCGTAAGCGTGAAAGGCAGCAAGGGAATGAACAGCAGGGTAGAGGGTGGTGAGTATTTGAATACGTAATGCTCATAAGGATCATCTTCTGCTCCCCTGTACAGCTCCCCACCATCAATCATCCTTTCAGCTGTTTTGTAGTAAACTTCAAGATCAGCCAGCCAAAAGCGGTGGTTGATGAGGTTAGCTGTGAGGCTGCCTGCACTTACAAGCAGCAGAAAAATGATCCATAGATAGTTATTCAGGATAAACTTTTTCACGATCAAGTTGATTAATGACCTCACAGGTCGGGGACCTGTGAGGTCCCCGACCTGTGAGGTCATTCCCTTCTAGTGCACATGAACCTCTTCCGCCTGTATCACCTCATAGGTGTTTGCATCAAGGATCAGCGCGATCACTGCAACATTTTCTTCATTCCAGTCATTACTCAGTGTGATTGAATAATCCTTGGTCATGATGCTTCCGTTTGCAGGCTCATCGGCCAGGAAATCTCCCCAGCTACCATTCAAGGATTTTCGCAGAACATGTTTGTGCTCGTAATCCTCCCAATCGGGTGTTGGGCCAATGCTGGCCAGGTCATTCTTCTGGGGTGAGATCATCCCGCTCTCAAGGATCAGTACACTCAAGTTTACTGAGCGTGTGAGGTCTGTCAAAAACTCTGAATGAACATGAATATCGAGATTCCTGTTTCCATCATTGTATTCAGTTTCTATTTCAATGAAGGCATCTGGCGGCAGGTCGAGCAATGTCTGAATAGCTGGTTCCCAACTATCTTTAAACAATACTGTTCCACCCTGGTACTCAGTTCTGTTCACGAGCCCGGTGGGGACACCGACAGGGGCGTAGTAATTAAAGATTGCAGTGCCGGCTTCAGTCCTGTAATCAGCATCATAAGGGGCCGTCGTTGGAAGGGCAAGGTCACCTGCATGAAGGGAGAGCAGGATCAGCTGCTCACCAAATACCGTTTGCAGATCACGCGCCAGCTTGGTTGCTTCCGGACAATTCACGCATATATGGCCTGTAAACTCTTCAAGGATCACTTTCCTGACTTTCTCAACAGGCTCCGGACCTGTACCGCCGGCTTCTTCAAGAAAGGGCTCTTCGATCTTATCACAGCCTCCTATTATAAGGCCTGTTAATGCGAGTAAATATATTATCTTTTTCATTTTCTTCATCTTTCAGTGGTTAAAAGCTGCTCGACACAGTTAATGTTACACCATTGGCTGCCGGTACTGCCCTGCAAACACCTCCTACACATAGCAGGCCTTCGCGCTGACGTCCATACGACAGGGCAATTCTGGTAGTACCCTGCACATAGGCCATGGCCGCAGAATAATAGTGCAGCTGCATATCCTCCTCAGGATTGCCATAATTATATTCATCAAAAACAGTAAAAAACCATTTTGGAGCGATATTAAATTCAAGCAAGGCCATCATCCATTCACCTCTGTCCTGTTTGGTAAACAGGTGTTGGTACTCCATGCGCAAGGACTTGGTAGGTGTAAATTTATATGTCAGGTCAGCAATTCCAATGTTGGCATATACCATAGGTTCCCCGGCATGTCCTTCTATCACATCAATATTGTATACCTGATATACGTATGAAAAGATTGCCTTGAATTTCTTGTTGAATTTCCTGCTCAGATGGATATCAAAGCTTTCAAAATATTTTGGTGACCCGATGGCGAAGAAGTCTGATTGATACCCCAGCGTGCCGGTAGAATCAACAGGGATACCTTCTGCCACCTGCTGCTTGTCGATATTGAAGATATTGGAATAATTTAATTCGATCTTGGTGCCATATTTTCCGCCCAGTTTTGAACGCCTGGGAATGGTATAATTCAATTTGCCCTGTATGCCGATCTCACCATTAGGCTGTGTGGCATACGGATAGATTGTAGCCAGACTATATGTTTGCGGGCTGGTAAGCGGTGGCATATAGTTAATATCAAGTGCTTCGCCCAGTTCAGAGCTCCTCGACTTATAGCTCATATTATCGATGCGCTTTCCTGAAAATGAGATCCCCAGGCCTTTGCGTGAATATGAGACGCTGGCCAGGAGTGACTCTCCGTTCTTATAAATATAGTTGTTCATGGCCGAGGGGTTGTTGATCTTGTACGCATATTCGGCATTGAACTGAAAGCCACCATGGATCAGCCGTAACCTTCCGGCGTAGGCAGCCACATTATTTGGCAGTTTATATTTGTATAAGGTCGTGTCTCTCACAAGCGTCTTGTCCGAAACCTTCTCGTAATTGCTTACAAAGCTTCCACCGACGATGATTTTGGTTTTTGCCTCAGCCATGGCGCTGAACATCTCATTGAGATAAAATTCTGCATCTAACCCTTTTACGATACCTCTGTTGCCATTTGCATAGGGCTCCCAGTAGTAACGCTGTGTGCCGATCAGCCCTTTCAGGGCAATACCCTTGTAGGGCTGGAATTTAACCCTTGCTCCCCTGATGGAATTATCGTATCCCAGTGTCCACTCTTCATAGCTCCTGAGAATCAATCCGTTTCCGAATTGCTCGTAGAAATTACCAACGGTGATCTGTATATTTTTATATTGATACTCAGCAAAGTAGTTGGAGATGCCATGTCCCTCGTATTTTGCATTGTAGCCCGCTATGGGCGGAAGGTAAACTTCATATCTGAAGCCGGCCCGGAAATTACCGTTGGTATAGGTGATCTTCCCGAATCCGTTCATCCGGAAAAGTTTGCCGTCAAGGGTTGAATCAGTAATGCCAAGTGCATCGTCCTCACCGTAATACTGGCCGTCGAACTGGAAGCTCCCGCTTACTTTTCCCCTGTCAATAAATTCCTGCGCATTTACTCCTGCTGTGAACAGGGCAAATACTGCAATCATAAAAGGCAGTAAATTCTTCATTATATTGATTTTGGTTTGGTTTTGAAAATGATGTACACCTTAGTGAGCGTCGATCTCTTCGCCGGCAATGATCTTGCGTACGGTGTTGATGACCTGAAGCTCACCACCCTCAGAGAAAGAGGTGTGTTGCCACACAACATTGCCATCTCCATCAAGGATAAAGGTATGTGGGATCATATTCACATTCATGGCGCGCTTAAAATCACCATTCACATCTAATAGTATTTCATACTCCCAGTCATTACCATCGGCAAAAGGCTTTACCTTGGAACTTGACCTGGAGTCGTCAATGGAAACAGCGATCAGCTTTACACCGGTTTCTTCCTGCCAGTCGTAGTATTCATCAGCGATGGTGTTTAACTCCTTAATACAGGGTTTGCACCATAAGGCCCAGAAACTCAGTATGATTGGTTTGCCATCATTGCTGATATTGGCAGTATTGAAAGGTTCGCCTTCAGCAGTTTTCAGATCGATAGAGGGCAAGTGGTTGCCTTTTTTTCCTTCACTCTGCGAGTATACAGAGAAGCCGATAAGCATTGCCAGCATGATCATGAGAATATTTTTCATAGTATCTTGGTTTATGTGTGTTATAGTATGAGTAGTAATAAAAAGCGTGCCAAAAGTATAAAGAAAAAATCACATGTGTACTTCCAGCAATTCAGTTTTTTTCGTCGGACTGATCAGGATACTTTCCATAATCGCAGGAATAAGGATAAGTTCCCCGCTATCAATGTTATAGCGTTCCTCTTCACATTGCAGTATCGCTTTACCTTTCGTGCACAGGAGTGCGACAAAAGAATCCAGGGAACTATAGTCTTTTTCAAGAGCATGTTTTTCGAGCGAGATAAGGTTTGTGGTAAAGTGCTCACTGCTTGCAATGTTTACAGTCTTGTCGTTGCCCTTTTTATAATCTGTTTTGTATTTATTATGTACCTCAAAATCTATGGCATCCATGGCATCTTCCGTGTGGAGGTCACGGCTGTTGCCCTCATCATCAGTGCGATCCCAATCGTAGATGCGATAAGTGGTGTCTGATGTCTCCTGTATCTCTGCCAGCAGGATGCCCGGCCCGAGGGCATGTACCCTGCCTGCAGGCATAAAAAATACATCTCCCTGTTTTACACGCTCATAATTCATGATCCGTGACAGGCTTTTATCATGAAGATGCTGCATATATGTCTCCTTATCCATTTTCATGTTAAAGCCACTGATCAGCTGTGAGCCTTCATCAGCACCAACGACATACCACATCTCGGTCTTCCCTCTGCCAATCTTTCTTTTTGCCGCAAGTTCATCATCAGGATGTACCTGGATAGAAAGCCAGTCGTTCGCGTCAATCATTTTGATCAGCACCGGAAATTCATTGCCGTATTTTTCGTATACAGCATCCCCTACAAGGTCATACATATATACTTCAAGAAGCTCATTCAACTCATTCTCAGCAAGGAAACCATTGGTGACGAGGCTGGGATTGCCGGCCACACCTGACAGCATCCATGCTTCGCCACAATTAGGTAATGGAGCAAAGTCCATCCCCATAACAGTTTTGATCTTTTCTCCGCCCCAGATTTTGTCTTTAAAGATTGGCTTGAATTTAAGAGGGTATAATTCGCTCATACTTATTTTATCTATCTTTACTTTCACAAAGTTAATGATTTTCCGGGGAAGCTTTTTTTATAAATAGCCCAATAATCAGAAGTAGATGAAGAAGGTATGTGTATTTTGTGGTTCGAGCAAGGGCATTAAAACTGTTTATGCCGCGAAGGCGGAAATGCTTGCTGATGTGCTGGCAGAAAATAATGTGGAATTAGTCTATGGCGGTGCCAATATCGGTTTGATGAAATCAATCGCCGACAGAATGCTCAGTCTTGGAGGAAAGGTCACCGGCGTGATGCCGTCAAACCTGGCCCAAAGAGAGATCCTTCATGAGGGAATGACGCATACGATCGTGACTGAAGATATGCAGGAGCGCAAAAAGGTCATGGAGGAATTATCAGATGGATTTATTGCCATGCCGGGTGGCTTCGGCACCATGGATGAACTCTTTGAGGCACTCAGCTGGAACCAGCTGGGTTTGATCCATAAGCCGGTTGGGATTTATAATATCGATCATTTCTATGATCCCCTGATCGCCTGGCTCGACCATGCCGTGGAAATGAAGTTTGTACGTCAGGAGCACCATGCCAATATTATTGTTAATGATGACCCCTCACATTTATTGAAGGATATGATGAATTACCAGGGACTTGTGGCCGAGAAATGGGTCGACAGGCTGAAAGAAAAAGGATACTGATCAAGAAGTTCTGATGGAGGCTTCATACTATACCAGCATAGAGAAACAGCTTATTGAATGCACATTATGTCCGCATCAATGTGTGCTTAAACCCGGGCAAACAGGTATTTGCAGGGTGAGGAGAAATGTAGACGGGAAGCTGGTCAGTGAGAATTATGGAATGCTATGCTCACTGCACCTTGATCCAATCGAAAAGAAACCGCTGTACCACTATTATCCCGGAAGAAATATTTTGTCAGTAGGCAGTGTGGGATGTAATCTCCACTGTCGTTTCTGCCAGAACTGGGAGATATCCCAGACCTCCGTAAAAGACTACCCTTATCTTAATGAATATCCTGTAGAGCATATTGTTGAACTTGCTTCAGCCGACAATGAAAACCTGGGGCTGGCATACACCTATAATGAGCCGACGGTATGGTATGAATATATGCGTGATATTGCTACCCGGGCTGCCGATAAGGGATTGAAAAATGTGATGGTCACAAATGGCTTTATCAACCCTCAGCCATTGATGGACCTCTTACCGCTAATGCACGCTTTCAGTGTTGACCTCAAAGCATTCACCGAAGGCTTTTATAAGCATCTTACCTCCTCAAGTCTGAGGCCGGTTATGGAGAGCCTGAAGACGATCAGAAAATCGGGCAGGCACCTTGAGGTCACCAACCTGCTTATCCCGGGCGAAAATGATGACGAAAATGATTTCAGGGCAATGATGAAATGGATCAAAGAAGAATTGGGGGCAGATACCATATTGCATATTTCCCGGTTTTTTCCAACGTATAAGCTCACACACAAGCCAACACCTGAGAAATTACTGTTACACTTTTACAACATTGCCAGGGAATACCTGCATTATGTTTATCTGGGTAACATCAGCTCTGACCGGGGCCGGGATACTCATTGTCCGAAGTGTGGACATACTTTGATTAACAGAACAGGGTATAGTACAAAGATTACAGGACTGGATAAAGAAGGCAGGTGTGCTAAGTGTGGGGAGGGGATATAGCAAATGGAAAAGGGAAAATGGAAAAGGGAAAAGGGAAAATGGAAAAGGGGAAATGGAAAATGGCAAATGGAAAAGGGAAAATGGAAAAGGGAAAATGGAAAAGGGACAAGGGACAAGGACCCAGCTTCATCTTTCATCTCAATACTGAATACTCAATACTAATTACTATTTTTGCATAAACACATATTATGATCATCATTGGCATTACAGGTACTTTAGGTGCTGGAAAGGGAACCATTGTAGAATATCTTGTTCAGGAGCTGGGCTTCGATCATTACTCTGTACGTGCTTATTTGCTGGCTGAGATGAAGCAGCTGGGGATGCCTGAGAATCGTGATTCTATGACCAAACTAGCGAACCGGCTCAGGGCAGCCTACGGTCCGTCATATATTACCGAACAGCTTTACGGGCAGGCCAGGGACAGCATGCACGACTGTGTGATCGAGAGCGTTCGTACACCTGGTGAGGTCATGGCCTTAAGGAGGAAGCAGGATTTTTACCTCTTTGCGGTAAATGCTGATCCGAAGATAAGGTATAAGCGGATCAAAAAGCGGGGAACAGAAACAGACAAGGTCAGCTTTAAAGAATTTCTTGCCAACGAAAGCAGGGAAATGGAATCGGACGATCCGCATAAGCAAAATCTTTCCGGCTGTATTGAAATGGCCGATTATACTTTCATGAACGATGGGAAGCTTGATGCTTTATATAAACAGGTGGGCAAGGCCATGGATGAGATTAAAAAGAATGTAGCAAATGGGAAAAGAAAAGAATAATCATATTCGTCCCTCATGGGATGAATATTTTATGGACCTGGCCAATACAGCAGCCAAACGTGCCACCTGCGACAGGGGCCGCAGCGGCTGCGTGATCGTGAGGGAAAAGCATGTGCTGGTTACAGGTTATGTTGGCTCACCTAAAGGCATGAGCCATTGCGATGATGTAGGCCATCTTTTCAAAAAAGTTTATCACGAAGACGGGAGTGTAACACAGCATTGTGTGCGCACGGTACATGCCGAACAAAACGCTATCTGCCAGGCCGCCCGGCGTGGCATCGCCTTAGATAAAAGCACCCTGTATTGTAAGATGACACCATGCCGCACCTGTGCCATGCTCATCATCAACTGCGGCATAGAACGCGTTGTCTGTGAAAAGAAATACCATGCAGGCAAAGAATCCGAGGAGCTCTTTGAACTAGCCGGAGTAAAACTGGACTGTCTCAATAATGAGGTGGAAGAGTATGAGAATCAGTAGAAGTATTTAGAGTATTTAAAGTATTTAGAGTATTTAGAGTATTTAAAGTATTTAGAGTACTTAGAGTATTTGGAGTATTTAGAGTTGGGAGTTTCGTAATTCGTTTCCCAAAACTTCAAACCTCGGATATCAATACCTCGGCGCCACTCCCCAAAAATTTGTATACAAGTCGGCTTCTTCCCCGTATTTTTCAACCTCTTCCCCATGTATCTTGTAGGTGCATTGCTGGCCAATGATCTCTGAAAAGACAATATCAT
>JBDLIJ010000030.1:0-20164 GCA_039714935.1 Bacteroidota bacterium
AGCGGATATCAATATTTTATCGAAAGTTGAAAATTCACTAGCTAAAGGATCAACAATAATATTTACAACCGGATTTTTAGCGAATGCAGTAAATGGTGATGGAAGAATTCACAGGGAGCTATTGTAGGCAGTGAGCCTGACCTGATCGATGTGCCTGCCGAAAGCTATACACTTGAAATCAGCGACCTGAATAATTGTCTTACATTAGCAGGACCATACGATGTTCAGGAGATGGGTGCCCCGGAGATTGATGATGATAATATTGCCATTACCCCATCGAATTTTGGTGCCGGTAACGGGTCTATAACAGGGATCATTGTCACATCACCATACACAATAGCTGAATATATTTGGAAAGATGACCAAAGTGCTGTTGTAGGAACAGATCTCGACCTTATTGACGTGCCTACAGGCTATTACGACCTGACGGTGATTGATGAGAATACCTGCGAATCTCATAGCGGGCCATATTTTGTTGGCGAAATCGGCGGACCGCTCACGGCTAATCCTTCCGCAAGCCCGGAGGTGATCTGTAAAGGTGAGACAGCAATGCTTTCTCCGGGTGCTGGTGGTGGCTCGGGAGACTACACTTATGCCTGGACCTCAACACCTGCAGGCTTTTCTTCTACACTGGAAAACCCGGTGGTAGAGCCAGCGGTAAATACGACCTACAATGTTGACATCTCTGATGGATATATCCTTGTTTCCGGCAGTGTGGATGTGATAGTCCATCCTTTGCCACTGCCTGATGCCGGAGATGACCAGAGCATACCTCATGGCACGTCCACAATATTATATGGATCTGCCACACAGGGCAGCGGCGAGTACGCATATAGCTGGACACCGATCGACAAGTTGATTGATGCAACAGTGCCGGAGCCACAGACAAAAAACATTTTTGAATCGACGCCATTTTTTCTTGAAATTGAAGACTTGCAGACCGGGTGTATCAGTGAGGCACCGGCCAACATGACAGTGAATATTATTGGCGGAATATTGAACACTAATCCAACATCATTCCCGGATTCCGTCTTTTGCCAGGGTGAGACTTTCTGGCTGCATGCCAATGCCGGTGGTGGATCGGGCTTATATACATACGAATGGACCTGTTCCGTGCCTGGACTCGACCTTCCTGGTGAGGCATCTTTTTCTCTGATTTTAAATGAGGTAGACACATACGAATTCTATCTGAAAGTGAATGATGGCTATAATGATGTCTTTGGCAGTGTTACTGTCGTTATCAGCCCCGCGCCGCTGCTTGATCTTGGTGCTGCTGTGCAAACATATTGTATCTATGATACTGTTACCCTTAATGCTGGAAACCCGGGGTCATCATATTTATGGTCAAATGGGGATACAAGCCAGATGATCAGGATAGGGACAACGGGCCTGGGATACGATGAGCAGGAGTTCTCAGTGAATGTAGTAAACGCGGAAGGATGCGAAGCAGATGCCAGTGTAACGATCATCTTTGACTATGAGGCCTGCGTTGGGATCATGGAACAATTGATCGAACTGGATGCCCGCATTTATCCCAATCCGACTACGGGTAAACTAGTTGTTGAGGTCAGTGATGTGGAAGAAACCGTAAAGATCATGGTCTTTAATGTGCTGGGGAATATCCAATATGAAGATGAAGCAGACCCGGGCAAAGAAAGCTTTGTTAAGCAGGAGATCGACCTGTCCTCCCTTGCCCGTGGTGTTTATATAATTAAATTGCAGACAAATAAAGGACTTAAGGTGTCAGAAATTATTCTTAAATGATAATACATTATTTTTGCCACCTATTTGACTATTGAAAAAACGGAGGAACAAGTCATGAAGATGAGATTTAAGAAATACCTGATTCTTGCAATCGGGGTACTCATTCCCTACCTTTCACATGCACAAATCCCTACTGACCAGGATTGCCTGGGTGCAATTCCTGTTTGTACCGGATTTTATACTCAGGTTAATTCCTACTCCGGGTCAGGAAATTATCCCAACGAAATTCCCACTAGCGGCTCATGTCCGGGAAACTGCATGAATAGCGGAGAGAAGAATTGTGTGTGGTATTATGTTACCGTTCAAAGTGATGGTAATATGGGATTTGTGATTACACCAAATCAGGGCTCAGATGATTATGACTGGGCGGTATATGATCTGACCGATGCCCGTTGTGAAGATATCTATTCACAGGTAGCACAACTGCAGGTGAGTTGTAACTGGTCTGGGACCTCAGGGTCAACAGGGCCTAACGGCAATTCAGGTGCTGCATGTCAGGGTGCCAGCGGCTCACCTTATTGTGCCCTGATACCAGTACAGGAAGGAGAGATCTATGTGATCAATATCAGCAACTATTCTTCCACACAATATGGATATACACTTGATTTTTCAATGTCTACAGCACAGATATATGATGATGTGCCTCCGGTAGTAGATGAAGTGTTTGCTGATGCCGTAAGCGGTTGCAATACCAATGAACTGGGAATCCTCTTCAGCGAAAACGTACGCTGCGACAGGGTGACACCCGTATCTTTCGAAATCACCGGCCCCGGCGGACCATATACAATTACAGATATCTATGGTGTAGCCTGTGATGTAGGTGGAGAGTGGGAAAAAGAATTTACGCTGTATGTTGATCCTCCATTTGCTTCAAATGGTGATTATATCCTTCATATGTATTCTACCTTTCCCGGGGTTGTGGATGCCTGCGATAATGTGATGATGGATCATGATGTTCCATTTACGCTCAACCTTGGAGCACCAACACTGAACTCGCTTGGAGTAGCCATCAGCCCCGCTACGTGTGGGATGGACAATGGAAGCATTACCGGGCTGTCGGCTACCGGGCAGACTGCTTTGTCATATGTATGGAAAAACTCACTGGGAACAGTAGTGGGGAATGAGATTGATCTGGTGGATGTGCCGGCAGAGACATACACCCTTGAAGTCCATGACCTGCAGTTTTGTACCACCTATGGAGGCCCCTGGGAAGTAGAAGAGTTCGGGGCACCGGAAATTGATGACAATGGTGTTAGCATTATCCCGGCCAACTTTGGCGCAAACAACGGATCTGTCAGCGGAATTATCGTGTCTTCTTCCTTTACCATTGCCGAATATATCTGGATGGATGACCAGGCAAGCATAGTTGGAAACGACCTGGACCTCACTGGCGTGCCAACAGGATATTATACATTGGAAGTTATTGATGAGAACACATGCTCTGCTATTTCCGGACCATATTTTGTGGGCGAAATCGGCGGACCCTTGTCTGCCAACCCCAGTGCAAACCCGGCCATAATCTGCAGTGGCGACCAGGTAACACTGTCGCCGGGCGCCGGAGGAGGGTCAGGTGATTACACCTATTCATGGACCTCAATCCCGGCAGGCTTCACCTCCACGCTGGAAAACCCGGTGGTAAACCCAGCGGAAACGACGACTTATTATGTTGATCTGTTTGATGGCTATATTTACGCTGATGGAGAGGTTACCGTTACCGTCCGGCCTATCCCGATGCCGGATGCCGGTGATGACCAGACCATTGCCCATGGCATCTCTACAACATTATATGGCTCGGCCTATAATGGAAGTGGTAGTTATGAGTATGAGTGGGCTCCCCTTGATAAACTGGAGGACGCTGCGGCACAGAACCCGCAGACAAAGAATCTTTATGAAACCACACCATTTTACCTTACGGTGGAAGATGTGGAAACAGGCTGTATATCTGTTGAACCCGACCAGGTGATCGTTGAGATAACCGGAGGGTTTCTGAATACCAATCCAAGCTCATTTCCCGATTCTGTATTTTGTGTTGATGAGACGTTCACCCTCCATGCCAATGGTGGTGGTGGCTCCGGTGATTATACCTTCATATGGTCGTGTAATCCGCCCCTGACACTGCCTGCGGACCCTTCTTTCAGCATGTCACTGGATACCCCGGGCGATTATGAATTTGAAGTGATCATCGACGATGGCTATAATTATGCCAGCGGACAGGTGACAGTAAGGATAGAAGCTTTGCCAACTGTTGAACTCGGAGCCGCAGTACAAACATACTGCATCTACGACACCGTGACCCTGGATGCAGGAAATCCAGGATCTGAATACTTGTGGAGCAATGGGGCCACAACACAGTTCATCACAATCGGTACTACAGGACTGAGCTATGATGAGCAGGAATTTCAGGTGGATGTGATCAATGCAGAAAGCTGTGAGGCTAGTGATGCGGTAACGATCATATTTGATTATGAAGCTTGTGTGGGTATAGCTGAAGAAAACCTTGCAGAACGCCTGCAGGTATTCCCCAACCCAACAACAGGCTTGTTGAACATTGTCCTCGAAGGAGCTCAGGGTGAACTGTGGGTCAACGTGCTGAATTCAACTGGAATGCTGTTTGGTGAATACCTCTTCAGGCCTGACGCAAATGGAAATATCAAAGGAAATATTAACCTGGGTGGAAGCCCGGCAGGCATATATCTTCTGAAAATTGATGGCAAGGGCATACACAAAACAGTTAACATAATTGTACATTAATTAGTATCAGATATCACAGGCGGATAGCCTGATCATAAAAATTTTATTAATGGAAGTAATAATTTTAGTATTCTTGCATTCTTAAATAATATACTCAATTAGCTTTAAACAAAAGGATAAGATAAATTGATGAAGGCCCTGACCAGACTAACCATACTTTTACTCCTTATACACATTGTAATGCCGCAGAGCGGTTATTCACAGAACCCCTTTCCTGAACATTCAAATTGCGAACGCGATATGAAACAAGCCGGAAAATGGTTCTTTGGCGTATATGCAGGCGTAAATTTTACCGGCACAAGCACGCTGCCCGAAACATCACAGCCCAATGCTTTCATGACTCCTATCAGCCCGGGTATTATCTCGGATAGTGCCGGAAACATTTTGTTTATGGCTACACCAAAACAGATATATAATAAAAACTTTGAGCTTGCCGGCGATGGCATGTTCGGACATTACTCATGTACGCAGCCGGTAATTATATTGCCTAAACCGGATGACCCATCACGTTATTTTGTGTTTACATCCGACTCCTACAGGAACCTTAATGAAGATAAGGGCTTAAATTACACAGTGCTCACTGTTGACACTTACACAGGCATAGGAGGAGCTAACACCCTGAATATTAATCTTATCCCTGATAAGATGGATGGCAGGCTCACTGCTGTGAAACATGCCAATGGTAAAGACTACTGGCTCATTTCCCATCGTTGGGAGTCAAATGAGTTCTGTACCTTCAGGGTAACAGCAGGTGGTGTTGATGCGAATTATGTTTCCAGCTCTGTTGGTACAATGCATGCAGGCGCTAATAATTTATTGGGTTTTATGAAGGCCTCACCGGATGGGTCACGCCTGGCGGTGGCACTCTATGAAAGTGGAATTGTTGAAGTATTTAACTTTAATAATGAAACAGGGAGTGTGACAACTGCCAAAACATCTCCGGCAGATTATTATGGTGCTTATGGCCTGGAGTTTTCTCCTGATAACTCAAAACTTTATATCAGCACATTGGATTATTCCAATATCATCCCTGCTTTTCCATCAGAACTATATCAGTTTGATCTGAATGCATCCGATATTTTTGGAAGCGCCACCAGTGTACATACAAGTGAAGATGCCTTCAGATATGCAGGATTGCAACTGGGCATCGACGGTAGAATATACCTGGCCAAGAGTATTAACGCGATGGAGCACTCTGATAGCCTGGGTGTGATCTATAATCCAAACCGAACCGGGCTTGCCTGTAATTATAATTCCCTGAATGGTGCCGACAGGGCATTTTATCTGGGTGGGAGACAGAGTTTCTGGGGCCTTCCCAATGTTGTGCAGAGCTATGTTGACTGGCCACACTTTACTTACGACAGCGTATGTGTTGGTGATGTCAGCATCTTCCGTGTTAATAATCAGACGAATATAGATGATGCCAGCTGGGCCTTTAGTGATCCTGCAGGCTCCTCTAATACCGCAGACCCCCTGAATCCAACACATGCTTTTTCCAATGATGGTCAATATACGGTATCTGTAACAGAAACTTATAATGGCATTGATTATACATATTCGGAGTCAGTCGTAGTCCATCCTCTGCCCCAGGTGAGCTTTGGCGTTGACACCATCTATATTTTTAAAGGAGATTATGCCGTATTGAGCGTAGGCCAGTGGGCCGGATATTTGTGGAGCACAGGCTCAACATCCAGCGAGATTGCTGTTTCTGAACCCGGCAAATACTGGGTGAGGGTACGTAATGAGAAATGCTGCTATAATTATGATTCAGTATATGTTGTTCAGTATGAACTGCATGTGCCGAATGCCTTCAGACCATCCAGCACCCTCAACAATGAATTTAAACCCATTGTTCCTTTCAATGCTGTGCAGGACTACCGCCTTCTTATCTACGACAGATGGGGGAAACTTGTTTTTGAATCCAGAGAGATCGGAACCGGATGGACCGGTGAGATCAATGGTCAGGAAGCCCCATTTGGTGTATATGCCTGGAGGATCGACTATCAGACCGTGAGTGATGATGGCACCAGGCCCATACAGATGGCCGGCACAGTGATGCTACTGAAGTAAATCAGATACCTGATATCAGATACCTGATATCATCAGTCTTTCAAACACCTGACCGCATTCCCAAACTGCTTGTCGTATTGTGTATGGTTTACCTGTGTGTGATCAACGTCCAGTGTTCTGGCATAAGCTTGATAGGTTGATGACTGGGTGCCGGTCCAGAATACGGCCCAGGCGTTGCCAAAGGCGAAATTGCCGCTTGTGCCCCGATAGCCACCCAGAAGAGCATTAAAGCCACTGCCTCCTCCTTCTTTCAGTGCAGTACCTTCATCAGTGCCCTGCCACCCGGAAGTAGCTGTAGCCTGCGCCTGTGACATGCCCAGGGCCATCTCAAGTGCTTCCCATTCTTCCAGTGTCGGAAGGTGCCATCCGCCGGGGCAGATCCCCTGCAGGTTGTCGCCGGCATACTGAACCATCTCAGCCCACTGGTAAAGCCCGCCATAGGTATCACAATTGGCTGCTTCATCATCATAGCAATATTTTTCAAGGTTGCTATCGTCACTCATGTCCTGGCCGCCATCAATGCGATCACCAACATTCAGGTTTTTAGCCATCCAGCATTGGTCGCCGATCTGTATGGTAGGGTAGTTTTTGTCATCCCTGGGGTCAGTCAGCATTTCACCGCATACAAAAGCAGCTGCTTCTGTGGTGAACGACCATACCGGTCCTTCAGTAGAGTTGCCCTGGTCATCATGGGCAACCACCTTCCAGTAATAAGTAGTATTGTTGGCCATGGCTCCCGGTGTATAGCTGTCGTCGCTTATGCCGGCAGAGGCCAGTGGCGGGTTCTGCACATTGCCAAAGTAAACATCATAGAGGATAGGATCCTGCTCCGGGTCACTAGAGGTCCACTGCAGAGATGCATTCACCACTACGTTGGTGGTTCCATCAACAGGGCTTGGATTATCAGGAACTGCAGGAGACAGATTGCCGCCAATAGTTACCTCCCTGGTGGTGGTGCCGGTTAAACCGCCGGCATCCTTCACCTGTAGGCGAATGGTATAAACCCCTTCAGTATCAAAAGTGACAAGGGCTATTTTTATTGTTGAATAGTCTGATTCCCAGATGCCGTCATCATTGCCGTCCCAGCGAACGAGCAACTCACCGGCTGGTGTTTCCAGGTCGCTGCAGGCCGAAGCATCAAGTTCAAACTCTGTTTGGGTGTTCCCCGATTGGGGGTTCACGGTGAATGATGCCGTAGGGGCTGTGTTTTCCGCTTCTTCATCTTTAGAGCATGAAAGCATGATCAGGGCCGGAGCCGTTAATATGAGCAATAATCTAAAAATCCTGTTTTTCATAATTGACCTTTATTTTTATGATTTTCGTGTTTGCTTGTTTGTTGAATGATCGCAAATGTAAAAATAAATTGTGAATTAGGCACCCGGCCCCCGACAACCGGCATCCGACACCCAATATTCGGCACCCGATACCCGGTATCTGATATCTGCTACCTGATTATGAATATATTTATTACTTTTGTAGCACTATTTTAGCTAAAAAAACTTACTGCAATGAAGCGTGTCAGGCATATAAAAAACCTATTTGTTCTTATTTTATTATTGTTCCCGTATTCGGGGATACGTGCACAGCTCGTCGTGCAAAACAATCTCACCCCTGAGCAACTAGTACAGCAGGTGCTCGTTGGAGGCGGCGTGGCAGTTTCGAATGTTACCTATCAGGGGCATATCATGATGAGAGGGTCATTTACAAATGGACATGCGACCAATCTGGGATTAGATGAAGGAGTGATTTTATCATCGGGCAATGTGTATGAAGCAAACGGGATAAGTACTTATAACGCCAGCACAGGTTATGGTCAGCCTGGAGACCCAACACTTACACAAGTGTCAGGATTTAATACAAATGATGCGTCTGTGCTTGAATTCGATTTTGTTCCTACTGCAGATACACTCCGTTTCAAATATGTATTTGGATCAGAAGAATACCCTGAATATGTATATTCGTTCAATGATTCTTTTGGTTTTTTTGTGAGTGGCCCGAAACCAAATGGCCTGGGCAATTATGTTGACTATAACGTTGCCTTAGTACCAGGTACTAATTTGCCGGTAACTATAAATAATGTAAATAACGGGACTTCTAATACCGGCCCATGTGTTAATTGTGCATATTATGTAAACAATTCAACAGGTACAACAATTGTTTACGATGCTTTTACAACGGTACTCACGGCAACGCTTGTTGTGATCCCCTGCGAGCAATACCATATCAAATTAGCAATAGCTGATGCTGTGGATGCTATATATGATTCAGGTGTCTTCCTCGAGGCCAACTCATTTTCCAGTAGCGGCCCAAGTACGAACATGTCCTTTTCAAATTCATCAAATGGCTTTGGGGCAGCAGTGGAGGCATGCAATGATGCCCAGCTCACCTTTATGCTTGATGAGATGCGGAATGAAGATTATTATATCGTCAGGCAGCAAACCATCGGAACGGCCACACTGGATGTTGATTATGCATTGTCACCTTCAGAGGATACCCTCTGGATCCCGGCAGGCGAACTTTCTGTTACACTCGACATCTTTCCTTTTTCCGATGACCTTGTAGAGGGTACGGAAACTGCTGATTTCATATTTGAGTTTGCTGAAGGCTGCGATCCTACTGCCGATACTACCGTGATCACCATCCTGGATAATACCACTGCCATTCCTTCTTTTGGTTTGCAGAACGAATTCTGTCTGGACAGCGATCCGGTTGAACTACTGGGTGCCCCTCCTGGCGGAGTGTTCACAGGCCCCGGTGTGGTAGGTAATATGTTCTATCCTGATCAGGCTAACAGTGGCCTGAACGAGATATATTATACGATTTACTATATAGACGTGACACCTTTTGGTATTGACACCTTCTGTATCAATGATGTGATGAACGAGGCGTGGGTATACGGAAATCCGGATGTTTATGCCGGACCTGACGCCATCATCGCTGAAGGGCAAACACATACCCTGGAGGCTACCGCTCATAATTACGAGTTCGTGGAATGGAGCACATCAGGTTCAGGTACCTTCGATGATATTAGTTTGGTTACACCGGTATATACTCCTTCAGGCGGAGATCTTGCTGCCGGATCGGTTAACCTTAGCATGTATGCAGAAGCACACAGCCCCTGTGAAGGCGACTCAACCGACTTTATGGTCCTCTCCATGGTGTCGGGTACCACGGCACTGGCTGGTGAAGATGATGCGATCTGTGAAGGAAATCAATATCAGCTCAATGGCACGGCATTGTTCTATTCGAGTATCTTGTGGACCAGCGACGGTGATGGTGCTTTTTCTGATCCTGGCATTTTAGATCCGATATATACACCAGGAACTAATGATATCCTGAACGGCGGGGTCACTCTGAGCATGACTGCTATTGGCAGCTCCACACACTCCGATGATTTATACCTTTCAATAGGCCCAAAACCTGTGATAGACCTGGGACCTGACCTCTATATTCCACATGGAATCTGGATCAACCTTAGTAGTGATATTAGCGGTGGCTCGGGTAACTTTACCTATACCTGGGAGCCCGCCAGCATGCTTGTAGACCCGACATATCCCAACCCTCAGACAATAAATATTTATGAGAATACAACCTTTAGCCTGTATGTTACCGACCTTGATACGGACTGTGAAAGCGAATTGTACAGTGTTGAAGTGATCATCGATGGCGCCCCCCTGGGTGCAGTGCCGTACGCTGAACCGGCGGTATCTTGTGCCGGTAATAATGTACAACTATTTGCAAACCCTCTTGGTGGATCAGGATCATATGAATACTTTGTATGGACAGGGCCTGGTGGGGAAACCTATGGCTTTGAGAACCCGATTGTGTCAATCACCGAGCCTTCAACCTTTACACTGGCATTCAGCGATGGCTATAATAACATGAGCGCATCACTGTTTATCGACCTTCTGCCCAACCCTGAGGTGGACCTGGGGGGTGATGTGATGGTGTATTGCATATATGAAGAAGTGATCCTCAATGCAGGAAACCCGGGCTCAGAATACATGTGGTCGACAGGGGACAGCACACAGCAAATTTCCCTGGTAACGACCGGCCTGGCTTATGATGAGCAAATAATTACTGTTGATGTAGTGAACGAATTTGGCTGTACAGGCACTGCTACTTCAACCATTGTCTTCGACTTTGATGCCTGCGTTGGCATCGATGAGGCATATGATGGCAGTAATTTCAGGATCTACCCTAATCCTTCTTATGGATTGTTTAATGTTGAAATTGATGGCCTGGGCGGTGAAACACTGATCAGCGTGTTTAATGTCAACGGCCTTGAAGTGTTTCAGGAAACCATACATCTTAATGGTAATGTTTTTCATGATGAGCTGAACCTTTCATCTTTCGGGAAAGGCATGTACTATATTCGTTTTCTGAATAGCGGATTCCAACACATTGAGAAGCTTGTTGTTTACTAAATGGAGAAGTTTGATGTAATCATCGTTGGTGGAGGTCCGGCCGGGCTCATATGTGCCGAACGACTCAGTAAAAGCCAATTAAGTGTATTACTTCTTGAAAAGGATGATGTATTTGGTGATAAGGTATGCGCCGGCGGCCTCACCAGGAAAGACCTGGCCATCCTTGATATTCCGGATGAGATCATCGGGCATAAGGTACATCATACTTCATTACACTCGCCGGCACGCTTTAATCATACTGAATCACCAGACCCTATGGTGGTAACCATAGACCGGAAGCAACTGGGTGCCTGGCAGCGTTCGCTGCTGGAGGGCACCTCGGTGACAGTAATGCACAATACACGTGTTGCTGAAGTGAGAAAGAAAAGTGTAATGCTTGACAATGGAGACGAGATAGGATACTCCTCTCTGGTTGGAGCTGATGGATATGCCTCCCTTGTCAGGCGCTATCTTAAGCTGCCACAGGAAAAAAGAATAATCGGGATACAGTATATGGTTCCTGAAAAGGAACAGGATACTGAACTGAAAGTTTTTCTTGACAGCAGGTATTTTAATGCATGGTATGGATGGATCTTTCCGCATAAAGACAAGATATCGGTTGGCTGTGGCTGTGATCCAAGGTATTACTCAGGCAAGAGGCTGAAGAAGAACTTTCATAAGTGGCTTGATAAAATGCAGATCGATATTAGCAATGCAACATATGAATCCGCTCCCATCAGCTATGATTACAGGGGATTGAGGTTTGATAATATCTATCTTGTGGGCGATGCTGCGGGGATAGCTTCGGGGCTTACGGGAGAAGGTGTTTACCAGTCGCTGGTGAGCGGTATTGAAGTGGCCGGATATATTATGGGACAGGATGAGGAGTCTGATGATTTGAAGGCCGTGCTCCGCTATAACAGGATTCAGGAAAAGATCATGATGTTCCTCATCCGCATTGGCCCCCTCAGAAAGATCGTGTTTGAACTGATCATCATGATGATGCGAAACAAAAGGTTTAAGAACAGGGTGAATAACGGGTTCTCATAGAAAATGGAATGAAGAAGGCCAGAGGATTGAAAATAAAACACTTGTTGGAGCGCTATGCAGCGAGGCAGATCATCGAGAAAAAAAGCTCAGATGTGAATGCGACCCTGGAGGTGGTGCAGGTGGGCGAGAAAACCATGCTCAATTCGGCACATACAAACTATTCCTATGGCGGCCTGCACAGGGTATTTCAAAAAGCATTTAAGGCCCTTGACCTGAAGGAAAGAAATGTTGGGCGTACATTGATTCTGGGATTTGGTGCAGGCAGCGTGGCAGCTATCATCAGGGAAGAGCTGGGGATCCATTGTAAGATCACCGCTGTTGAAAATGATGCAGAAGTGATCAGGCTGGGAGCTAAATATTTTAATACCGCAAGGTTTCAGGATCTGGAAATCATAGAAAGAGATGCTGCTGACTTTATCAAGCATGAATCAAGCCTGTTTGACCTGATCGTAGTGGATGTGTATATTGATTTTGAGGTTCCCGAATCATGCCAGAGCATGGAGTTCGTGCGTAATATCAGCAAATGCCTTGCCCCGGGGGGGATGTCGGTATATAACAAGTTAATTTATAACCATCATGCCGGCCATGAAGCAGAAGAACTTGAAAATAAATTCAGAACTTTAACAGGCAAAACGGATGTTATTAAGATCAGGGAGAATATTGTGAATAAGCTTATAGTCTATTATAAATCCGAGGTCTGAAATCGTTAATCTGTTAATCGTTAATCAACATACCATGTCATCGCATTATTTTGAAAAGATAGCCAAAGAGCTCAATATCCGGCCCAACCAGGTCGCCAATACTGTTGAGTTATTGAAGGGTGGAGCCACGGTACCCTTTATTGCCAGGTACCGCAAAGAATATACCGACAGCCTTGATGAAGAGGCGATCAGGCGTATCCGCGACCGCATGGATCAGCTTGAGGCTCTTGATAAACGACGTGAAAGCATCCTGCAGTCGATTGAAGAGCAGGGAAAGCTAACGGATGAGTTGAGAGAGCAGCTTATGCAGGCTGATAACCTTTCAATACTGGAAGATATATACCTGCCGTACAAGCCTAAGCGAAAAACAAAGGCTACCGTAGCCCGTGCAAAGGGACTTGAGCCGCTGGCCAAGATGATCATGGCCCAGAATGCAGGCGAACTTGAGTCAATGGCGGAGCGATTCCTTGATGAGGAAAAAGAAGTAAATAGTATTGAAGATGCCCTCTCCGGGGCCCGCGATATTATTGCGGAATGGGTGAATGAGCATAAATATGCACGCGACAGGATGAGGCGGCTGTTCAGCCGCTCGGCACAGATCAGCTCCAAGGTCATCAAAGGCAAGGAAGAAGAGGGCATGAACTATAAAACATGGTTTGACTTTTCCGAACGGATATCTTCATCCCCCTCACACAGGGTACTGGCCATGTTCAGAGGAGAAAAGGAAGGCTATCTGAGACTTTCCATTCAACCCGATAAGCATGAAGCCATCGAAATGCTGGAGAAAATATTCGTTAAAACCAATAATGAATCCTCGGGGCAGGTAGTCATAGCGGTGGAAGATGCATATAAGAGGCTTCTTCAGCCATCTATGGAAACAGAAATGAAAGCCGCTGCCAGGGAGCGTGCTGATGCAAAGGCCATTGATGTTTTTGTGGAAAATGTCAGACAATTGCTGTTATCAGCTCCGCTCGGACAAAAAACGGTTTTAGCCATTGACCCGGGATTCAGAACGGGCTGCAAGGTGGTGTGCCTCGATCGGCAGGGACAATTGATGCATAATGAAACCATCTACCCACATCCTCCTCAGAATGAGGTGAAGGATGCCATTAAAAAAATTCAAAGCCTGGTTGATGCCTATAAGATTGAGGCCATTGCGATTGGTAACGGGACCGCCGGGAGACAGACCGAGAGGTTCATTAAGAGCATCCGCTTCCGTAAAGATGTGATCGCGGTGATGGTGAATGAGAGCGGGGCATCGGTTTATTCAGCCTCTAAGGTGGCGCGGGAAGAATTCCCTGATTATGACGTTACTGTCAGGGGAGCGGTTTCTATAGGAAGAAGGTTGATGGATCCGCTGGCTGAGCTTGTTAAGATCGACCCGAAGTCGATAGGCGTAGGGCAATACCAGCATGATGTAAGTCAGGGTGCCCTGGCAAAGAGCCTGGAAGATACCGTGATGAGCTGTGTTAACAAGGTGGGCGTGGAGGTAAATACGGCCAGCAAGCAGCTGCTGTCGTACGTCTCGGGCCTTGGTCCCTCACTGGCTGAAAAGATCATTTCCTTCAGAGATGAACATGGCCCCTTTTCCTCACGTAAGGAATTTATGGATGTGTCGGGCTTTGGAGCCAAAGCTTTTGAACAGGCGGCAGGCTTTATGCGGATCAGCGATGCCGCAAATCCGCTTGATCGCAGTGCCGTACACCCGGAAAGCTATTCTGTGGTATCAAAAATGCTAAAGCATTATGATGCGAAAGTGGATGACTTTATAAAGGAAGAAGATTTACGGAAGCGCGTGAAGCTTGAAGATTTTGTAAGTGAGAAAACCGGCTTGCCCACACTGCGCGATATCATGGACGAGCTGTCAAAGCCGGGCAGGGACCCACGGAAGAAATTTGATCTCTTTGAATTTGAAGCAGGGATCAACAATATGGAGGATCTGAAAGAAGGGATGGTTTTGCCGGGCATTGTGACGAATATCACTGCTTTTGGTGCCTTTGTGGATGTGGGCGTCCACCAGGATGGCCTGGTGCATGTGAGCCAGATGGCCGACCGCTTTGTGAAAGACCCGAATGAGGTCGTCAGCCTCAACCAGAAGGTGCAGGTGAGGGTGATGGAAATAGACCTCGTTCGGAAGCGTATTCAACTTTCGATGAAAAATATCTGAGATGATGTGTGTAGAATCAAAAATATTATAATCTTTGCGTCGTTTATATGAAGTTGAAAAGAACAATCATATACGTCATCATAAGCCTGATCACAGGCTTTGTGCTTACGAGCGAAGTTTATTCACAGCGTATCAAGGGAACCATTATTGCCGGAGGCAGCCTTACGCAGGTTGAAGGAGATGAGCTGAAAGGCTGGAGCCAGTTTGGCTTTACAGGTGGTGTAGGTGCCATTGTGCCATTTGGCGATAAGTGGGGTGTAAACCTTGAAACCACTTTCAGTCAGAAAGGTTCATTTCAGAAACAACAGTTCAGCGACTCCCTCACGGATGAGTACAGGCTCAGGTTAAACTACCTGGAGGTGCCCCTGTATGTCAGCTATACGGATAAAGACGTGATGAGCTTCGGACTGGGTGGCTATTGGGGACGATTGCTCAATGCCAGGGAAGAAGAGCACAGTGGCAATCAGACTCCCTATATTGATAGTGTCCAATTCAATACAGATGATATAGGATTCCTGGTTGATTTTAGGGTTCGCGTATGGCAACGACTGCATCTTAATATTCGCTATTCGCAAACAGTCTTTAATAATATCAGGGAGCGGTATTATGTGCCTTCCGATCCAAATCAGCAGCCTTTCACACGCAAGCAATACAACCAGGTGATCAGCATCAGGGCTGTGTATATCTTCAATGAAGCAAGGAGGGATGTGGCACCGGAATAAGATGTCTATCCCCGGATCCCGGAGTATTAAAACCCCACTTCAATTAACCTGTTTACATTAAAGTAGAGCTCACTGATCTCGTATGGGTTCTGTTCCAGTTGCAGCAAATCATAATTATCTTCTGTCAGGCTTTGGCCTCCGCCGAAGGAGAACCCCAATACCTCCAGTATCTCGTATTCGTCAGGGATGTAGATCACAGTGAAAGCAGTTTCTTTGGTGAGGCCGTCGCCACTCGACATAATGGCTTCTACCTGTTTTTCGAAGAAGCCGTAATAGATGGCGCTCATAGCTTCATTGCCGGACATTTCAAATGCTACCGCAGCGATAAAGGTTTCTCTGAGCCTGAACGGGCTTTCACGGAGAAGCTCACCGGCAAGTTTGGCAGCAACTTCTAGTTCTGCCTGAAGGGGGTCTTCCCTTTGCAGGTAGCTGATCAAAGAATCACGAAGGATAGGGGTGCCGTACGGACAGTATGCCTGCTGAAAGCTGAAGCCATAATAAAGGTATCTGAAATCCATGGCATTGAGGCTTGTGTCAAGGTCTAAATAACGCTGGTACAGCCCGGGGTAGTAATAGGGCGACCTCTTTTTTTTGATCTCTTTTTTGATCTTCCTGAAGTTAACAGACTCAATCTCCAGGTCCTGGGAGAATGTCAGGACAGGAACAAAGAAAAGGAGAACGATTAAGCATATATCCTTTTTCATAAATGAGAGATTAGTTGTTCCCGCTCCTTATATGATTTTGCCTCATGGATGAATTCCCTGGCTATGGGCATGGAAAAAGGATTGAGGGTGTCCATACGTTCCGGATGCCATTGCACACCCAGAAAAAATGGCATGTCCTCCGGGGATTCATATTCTATGGATTCGATCAAGCCTTCATCAGTGCGTGCTATGGCACTCAGCCCTTTCCCCAGGCGGTGTATGCCCTGGTGATGATTGGAGTTTACGGTACCTGTACGTTCACCGGTTATCTTAAACAAGCTTGAATTTTTCAATACCCTGATAGCATGATTGCAGTTGTTCTTATCCTTGCATCGGTGCATAATGGTGCTGTCGAAATCTGTAGGTATATCGGGATAGAGGCTTCCGCCATGGTAGATATTAAAGATCTGTAATCCCCGGCATACTCCTAAGATGGGCATCTCCATCTCTTTGGCCTTTCTTATCAGGGCCCATTCAAGCGTATCCCGGTAGTAATCAATATCGCATTTGATCGTGTCTTTAGCCTGATCATAGCGCCCCGGAAATACATCGGGTCCGCCACTGAGGATCAATCCTGAGCAGCCGTCAAGCAGTAACAAGGCTGAATCAAGGGGTATGTGGTAGAGGTCGACAGATATGATGCCTGTATCAACCCGGTTAAGCCATTTTGCATAATTGCCGTAGTATTTGGCAGGCAGGGCTTTTGAAATGCCGATAACTATAGGTTCTGGCTCTCTATCATTTACACAGGATGGGAATGTGATAAGGAGTGCCAGAACAGGTAGTACTAAAAGCTTGAGGAGATTTCTGATTTTCATAAGGATGGTTTTGGTGATCAACAAGATAAAATTATCAAATATGTCAAATTCTTTATACTGTGATTATATCGCATGCATCGCAAAATACTCTACCGGGGCATAGTCATCTCTCAGGATGAGTGTCCCCGCCGGTATGATGAGGTCAACTTTATGTTGTAAGTAGGTGTTCAGAACCGGATCCGCATTTGTGAAATTTATGCTCTTGTCCGATTTAAGCGCCACCAGGCTGATGCTTTGCAGCTGTCCGGCATTGTCCGGGTCATGGCAGGCAAAAAGCAATACCTGGGGAAATACTTCTTTAAAGGTCATGTATTCAGCTTTCAGAAATTTGCTTGCCGGGCCTTCCGTGGAGGCAATGATATTTTCAATTACAATACCATCTTCATACAGTATGTCGAATTTCTTTTGAACAGCCTCTATGGTGGTCAACTGAAAGGGGATGGCCAGCAGGGATTTGTAGGCATCGCCAAATATCACATCATATTTTTCCTCCTTACGGTTCAGAAAGGTACGTGCATCTTCATGGAATATCCGCATGCGGGGATTATCCTCCAGCCGGAAATGTGCCCTGGCGAGTGCTGTTAAACCGGGGTCGATCTCTACCACATCAATGCTGGCTGCAGGATATTGTTCCAGATAATAACGGGGATAGGAATATGCTGCCCCTCCCAGGATAAGACTTTTATTGAAACCCGGGTTGAAATGCTCTGCGAGGCGATAAAACTGCAGGTATTCGTACACCAGAGAATCATTGTCGGGGTACATGGCTGAGCTGTATTCATCATTTACCTTCATCACTTTGATGGGCTTCCCGTTGATCCAGTAGTCCATGTCGAAGACCTGCACATGATTATATTGAGTGTCAGTCTCAAAATAGGGCTTCGCTCCAGTATTATATTCGTAAGCACCATAGCCTGCAGTGAGCATGACGATCATATACAAAAAGAATGTTCCCTTGCCGTGAAACCCAATTTGTAATACCAAGGCTATCACCACAAGGAGGCCGGCGATCATATACAGGATGTTTGTTGTGCCAAAGAGGGGGATCAGGAGAAAGCCGGCCAGGAATGTACCGATGATGCTTCCCAGGGTAGAGATAGCATACAGATTGCCAACGATCCTGCCGGATGTGTTAATGGTCTGCAGTTTCAGCCTGATGGCATAAGGAGAAACCATCCCCAGTAATATGCTGGCCGGGGCGAAGATCAGGATGGCTGCCAGCAGTGATCGCATCATCATACTGCTGAAGCTGCGCGAAAGAAAATGGAGTACATGATCTTTAAGAAATATGCTGACAATAATAAATATGCCGGCACCAAATATGATCAGTGATAACTGTTTAAAGGAAGTGTTTTTATCTGCCAGCCGGCCACCGAACCAGTAGCCAAGGCTGAGGCTGGCAAGGATCACCCCGATCAGGCTTGTCCATACGTAGATGGATGTTCCGAAGTGAGGTGCCACTACCCTGGAGCCAACTATTTCGAAAATCATCACCACCGTTCCGCATAGGAAAACAACGATTTCCAACAGGTGCTTTTTCATGGCTGTAAGTTAATAAATATTTTGGATAAACAGGTGTTCGACAAACCCCTGATGAAAAGGGGCTAAAGCCCCTAACTTGCTTTGTGTTTACTTAGCCCGGGCTGACTCAATAGAATCCAAAAAATGGACTTTAGTCCATTGGGATTTGAAGTTTATTAATACATGAGGTACTTCTTCGCATGCTCTCTCCATTCCGCCTGGTATGAATGATCCACAAAGCAGATCACCAGTTCAGCCTCGTACTTGTGGTCGCAGAACCAGATTAATTTCTCTGCCTCATATTTGTGCTTTACGAAGAACCATTTTCCATCATTGATCCCGGCCTGGTAAGCATGCTCAACCTTATACACCAGAAGGTCCGCCTCATAAGTGTGTTCAGCAACAAATATCTTTACGTCAGCCTCATAGCTGTGGTTACAGGAAAACACCTTCTGCGCAGCAACCTTCGCCGGACTAAGAATAATCAGCATAAAAGCGATAATCAATAAAGCAATTCTTATCATAACATCCCCCCAACTTTAAATACTCTAAATACTCTAAGTACTCTAAATACTCTAAGTACTCTAAATACTTTAAATACTCTAAATACTTAAAGTACTTAAAGTACTTCAACTACAATGCCAAATAAAACTCCCCCGTAAGCGCCTTGTACTCTTCCGAATATTGGTGATCTGCGTTTCTTATGGCCAGGCTGTCTGATATTATTTGGGATGCGCTAAGCTGCCATTCGGATAATATACGGTTGGGCTTTTTGCCTTTTACCGGAACGATGATCAGTTGTCTTGACTGCTTCAGTCCGCATGCTGCCGCGAGTCTTTCAAAATCATCCTGGTTTTCGTAGGGTAGTATTAAGTTGAAGCTGCCTTCCGGGTGCATCAGGGCGACAACCCCTTCGGCGATTTCCCTGTACGAGAGAGTCCCTGTATGGCGGGCCAGCTTTTTTGAAGGGTCGGGGGGCAGGAGGGAGTCAGTGAAGTATGGTGGGTTGCTCACGATCAGCTCGTACCTGCTTTTGTATTGTGTAGCATATTCCTGTAGTGGCATCTGTGTGGCGGTCAGGCGCTGGCTCCATGCTGAGCTGTTGAAATTCTCCCTTGCCTGCGTAACGGAGGCAGGATGGATGTCGATAGCATGGATCATGCCGGATGAAAAACGTTGTGCCATCATCAGGGCGATGAGGCCGCTGCCAGTACCTATATCAAGAATGTTGGCAGGATTGCCACGGCCTGCCCAGGCCCCAAGCAGGACAGCATCTGTGCCTACCTTCATGCTGGCCTGATCATCACTTACAGAAAATTGCCTGAAACGAAATCCCATGATCATTCAAGGTATAGGTCGATTAAGCCTTCGGGAGTATGCAGGTGGAGGACCTTGCCTTTTTGATCCACTTTTTCTATCATCTCGTCGGTCAGGGGTACGAGGATCTCGATGTTACCTTTCATGATCCTCAGGATCTTCTGCTCCGGCCG
>JBDLIJ010000031.1:0-19686 GCA_039714935.1 Bacteroidota bacterium
TTTAGACTGCCTGCTCTCCTTTGCCGGAGTATCAGAAGAAAGCAACTACACCAGGCCCGAAATAAATGATTCACTGGTCATTGACATCACTGATGGCCGCCATCCCGTGATCGAAAAAAATCTCCCGCCGGGGGAAGCATATATTCCAAACAGCGTATACCTCGACAACGAGAAGCAGCAGGTTATCATGCTCACCGGCCCGAATATGTCGGGTAAGTCGGCACTGCTGCGACAAACAGCGCTGATCACGCTCATGGCACAGATGGGCTGTTACGTACCCGCAAAAAAAGCTTCTATTGGCATCGTAGACAAGATCTTTACCCGGGTGGGAGCATCCGACAATATTGCTTCAGGCGAGTCAACTTTTATGGTGGAGATGAATGAAACGGCCAGCATCCTGAACAACATCTCCGACCGCAGCCTCATACTGTTGGATGAGATTGGCCGGGGCACCAGTACCTACGATGGTATTTCTATCGCCTGGGCTATCACCGAGTTTATCCATAACCATCCCTTGTTCAGGGCCAAGGTGATGTTTGCCACCCACTACCATGAGCTGAATGAGATGGCCGCCAGCATGCCCCGCATAAAAAATTTCCATATCTCCATCAAAGAACATGGTAAAGAGGTGATCTTTCTCAGGAAGATAGAAGCGGGTGGCAGCGAGCACAGCTTCGGCATCCACGTGGCCAGGATGGCAGGGATGCCTTCATCAGTATTACGGCGCGCCGATGATCTTCTGAAACAGCTTGAACATTCACATAGCGGTGAGAAGCTTTCCTACCGCCCCAACCCTAAAACACCCCCTGACGGTGAATTCCAGCTAAGCTTTATACAACTTGATGACCCACTGCTGTTGCAGATCAAAGAAGACATCCTGAATACCGATATCAACACGCTGACGCCGGTTGAGGCGCTGATGAAGCTGAATGAGATCAAGCGGGTTATTGGAGGGGAATGATTATGAATTTTTAATGTTGAATGTTGAATTAAAGTTTGGATTGTTGAAGGGGATAGAAGATAGAAGATAGAAGAAGTCTTCTGCAATCTACTATACTTCTGCAATCTACTTCTACAATCCCAATCCCCTTCTTCAATCTTCTATCTTCTATCTTCTATCAAAAAACCCGGTCCTATCAAGAACCGGGTTTTTTGTACCCAGGGCGGGACTTGAACCCGCACGGCCTTACGGCCATTGGATTTTAAGTCCAACGTGTCTACCAATTCCACCACCTGGGCGAGATAAGTGTGATAAAAAACGGCATCCTGTATGAATGCCGTGTTAAACTTTGAGCGGAAAACGGGACTCGAACCCGCGACCCCGACCTTGGCAAGGTCGTGCTCTACCAACTGAGCTATTTCCGCTTATCAAAAGCGAGTGCAAATATAATAATTTTTGATAAACACAAAAGATTAATGATAAAAATATCTTACTCTGAAAATTTATCTGATCACGACACATCCTCATATTAACATAGCTATATTCTTCTTTTTCAATTAAATTATCGCTATCTTGCACTATATCATTCGTAATCTGGAATACGTGCACACATTTATAAGGAATGACAGACTCGATAGGCAGAAAATTAACAACATCCGGAATAGTAGTCCTCCTATTCATACTCATGATATTTGCCGCCAGCCAGGTTGCTGTTGGATTATTTAAAAAAACATCTGAAAACCTGATCATTGAATATCATGAACTTGATGCAATCCAGGAACTAAAATTGTCATTTGGAATGATCATGATATCGTCAAACTATTTTGCCATCACGAGAGAAGAGCAGTATTATTCTCAATTCTGTCATGAGATCCTGGACTCCAAAACAAAACTTGCTTATTGCAGCACAGTGATATCAAACAGGCACGACAGTGAGCTACTGGAGGAACTTGCTTCAATAATCTCTGACATTGACAGTCTGACACTCGCATTGCTTCAGTACTCTCAGCCTGAAAATAGTGGTATTCATGCCCTCTCGAAGGACGTACAAAAGGAGATCTATCATGCTTATAACATTATTGACACATTACTGGATCAAACAAAAGTTGAGATAGTGGGATATGAAAGCATAAACAGAACGGTGATCAGGCATAGCACCTATACCTTTCTTACACTGGGTATAATGGTTATTGTAATTTTGATATTCAGAGGCTTAAGCGTTATTCGAAGTGTAACACGCCCCATTAAAGAATTGGTATTAACCGCAAATAAGATCATTGCCGGCGACAGAAAGGCAAAAGTAAGCATACAATCAAGAGATGAATTTTACATACTGGCACAGTCCTTTAATAATATGCTTGAGTCTCTGGAACAAACAACGGTTTCAAAAGACTACCTGAACAACATTCTCGAAAACATGTTTGATGCCCTTATTGTAACAGATAAGGATATGATCATAAGATCTTTCAATCACTCTGCTATTGAGTTGCTCGAATATGCTGATTCCGAACTCAGGGGAAGAGAAATAAATACATTATTTAAAAATGGAACCGCATGGAGTAAGGGGCAAAAGACCGGCAGGCAGACACTGCTTCAGGTAAAAAATAACATCAACCGTACGGAGCAGATAAAGTCAAAGTCGGGGAGATATATTCCGGCATTATTATCTTGTGCCGAATTAAAAGATACCCGGGGCGAAATCAGGGGATTGATCATTGTATGCCATGACCTGAGTGAGCAATATATGATAGAACGTAAACTGGAGCAGACAAGAAAAGAAAGCCTGATCCTGATCAATGATGCACAGGAAGAAGAAAGGGTCAGAATTGCAAGGGATTTGCATGATGGCATGGGGCAGATGCTAACAGCGATATCATATGCTGTTCATGAATTATCGCCGGATGATGCTTCCAATGTAATCAGCAGGGATGATGTTCAGAATATTCAACAGCAAATAAGTGTTGCGATCATGGAGGCCAAGAACATTGCGCATGATCTTATTCCCATCGTTTTGAAAGATTTTGGTTTGATCGCTGCCATCGAAAATCTGATAAGAAAAGCCAATGAGCTGCAGAAAACACAGTTTACCTTTAATGCTTTTGATTTTAACGAAAGAATAGACCCTAAACTCGAAAAAGCATTATACAGGATATGCCAGGAAACCGTAAATAACATTATCAAGCACGCACAGGCTAAAAAAGCAACCTATCAGATATTCCGGCAAAACCGTGCTGTAGTTCTGGTTATTGAAGACGACGGACAAGGCTTTGACACGGTATTAAATAATAAGGAAGAGCAAAAACCGGGAATCGGATTGATCAGCATTAATGAGCGAGTTCAAGCTTTTGATGGAACCTTCACCATCAATTCATCACCTTCATTCGGAACAGAAATTATCATTGAAATCCCCTGCAGAAAAATTAAGTGATATGAGTACTATAAGAATACTTATCGCTGATGACCATGACCTGATCCACAATGGCATTATCAGTATTTTAAGGCCTGTTAAAAGGTATAAGGTCATCGGGAATGCGAAGAATGGCAGGGAAGCCGTCATGAAAGCCCGGGAATTATTGCCCGACATTATTCTGATGGATATTTCAATGCCGCAAATGAATGGCATTGAAGCCACGAAGATCATTACAAAGGAGCAGCCCGGAATAAAAGTCCTGGCGCTCACACAACATGAAGAAAACGAATATGTTGTAGAAATGCTGAAATCAGGTGGTGCCGGATATTTGTTAAAAAACTCTACAAAAAATGAATTTGTTGAGGCCATTGAATCGGTGCTGAGCGGAAATAAGGCTTTTAGCAAGAAGATATCCGATCAATTGATCAATGGCCTGTTAGATGATGATACCAATGAAAGTGAAGAAGAAGAAGTTCCTCTCACAAAAAGAGAAATTGAGATCATCCGGAAAATTGCCAGTGACATGAGCAACCAACAGATAGCAGATGAATTGCATATCAGCCTGAGAACCGTTGAAACACACCGCAGAAACCTGATGCAGAAACTTAATGTTAAAACCGTTGTGGCACTGCTCAAGTATGCTTCACATCATGGTATTATTTCTTTTGATTGATATTGGGGGACGAGGGACGGGGTGCGGAAAACCTCGAATATCGAATATCGAGTATCGAATAACTCAAAACTCAAAACTCAAAACTCAACCCTATTAAAAATATATCTTCCAGCTCCTATCTTCTCTATCTAACAAAAAACTACGTAGTAGATGGTACATAAAAATACGTACTGGATGTTATTGACACAAATCAGGCACTCACGTACTTTTATATAATTGATATACAAGTAATTATTTTATTAAATAAACCATACATTATTATGAAAAAAGCTTTACTCTTATTTATTAGTCCGGTAATACTTGTCGCACTGCTGCTGACTTTCACAAGCAGTGATTTCCTTATTGTACCGGGAGGGAAGAACGTAACCGCAACTTACGTTGGATCTGACGCCTGTAGTGGATGTCATTCAACCCATTACAATGATTGGGTTGTATCAGGCCACCCATACAAATTTACCGTTATTGAAAACGGCCAGCCCCCTGTGTTTCCTCCTGAATCGATCAATTTCCAGGACTCATGGATGGATAGCCTTGCAGACGGCTCGCATACATGGGATGATATTGCCGGAGTGATCGGTGGTTATGGATGGAAATCAAGATTTGTAGGTACAGATGGTCACGTTATTGGAACACCAGGAAGTTCATTCTCTACAGCCGGTTACGGACACAACCAGTTTAACTTCTACGGTGGAGAAGAACATGGCTGGGTGGATTATCATGCTACTTCTGAGACGATTTACAATTACGGATGTTTTAAATGTCATACTACCGGTGCCGACACCACAGGCACCTGGCTGGATGGTGTAGACGGGCTTGGCACATTTACCGAAAGCGGCATTGGCTGTGAAGCTTGTCACGGGCCGGGAAGTGAACATATTGCTGCTCCATCATCTGCAAACATCGACCTCGTGTATGAGCATGCACACCTCGACAATAGCATTGGAGGCTTACAAATTGGTGATGATGTTCAAACCCCAAATGCAAATAGTGATGATGCAACCTTCCTTTGCGGCACATGCCACAACAGAAGTTATACAGATCCTATTAATGCAGGTGGTGGTTTCATTAAACACCATGAACAATGGGATGAATTTGTTGCCAGTGATCATTATGAAGCCGGATTTGATTGCTTAACCTGCCATGATCCTCATAAACGGGTGATCTGGGATGGCGACGGGATTACAAAGACGTGCGGAACCTGTCATGCTGACCAGGTGCAAACCGTCAACCACGACGGGGGAGCAACATGCCTGGATTGTCATATGCCTTACGCCGCTAAGTCAGGTACTACAAGAGGTGAAAGTGGTTTTGTAGGCGATGTCCGCTCACACCTGTTAAGGATTATTCCTGATACTGCAAGTATGTTCACTGCAGATGGCAGTGCAGTAAAAGATGACGATGAAAGAGAAGCAGCGCTGAGCCCTGCGTACTCATGCCTGGGTTGCCATAATGACGACCCTGGTGACCTGATTCCGGATAAAACACTGGAACAGGCAGCAATGGGTGCAGTAAACATGCATGACCCTTCTTACATCTCGCAGTACAAAAACATAATTTCAATGGGTGTATATCCTAATCCAAGCAGGGGTGCATCCAACATACATTTCGTATTATCAAAATCAGAAATGGTTTCGATTGAGATATTCAACACCTCCGGACAATTGGTGTACACCTTGAAACACCAACCTATGCTGGCGGGTGAACAGCTGATACAATGGGATGCTTCATCATTTGAAGCAGGATATTATTTTATTCAGCTGACAGCAGGAAATCAGGTTTCTGTACAGAAACTGATATTGATGAAGTAGTATTAGTAATTTTTTCATGGGGTTTCTATGAACCCCGGGTAAATGAAATAGGAGTTGCCGGGAAACCAGCAACTCCTTTTCCTTATAAACCTCCACTACCTTTTATACAATAGCAATGCACACGTGGGAGAAGGTCGGTGTTTGTGCTGGGGAGGTAATGGATATCAGATTTCAGATTTCGGATATCTCCTGATCATTCAGGTTCAACTGAGAAAGCACTATATACAATAAAATAATAAATGGTACAGAAGCAAACCTGAAGGAGAAAAACAATATCAGGCCTGATATGATCAGGATGATCCTCCCCCGGTTATGTCTCCATAATATACTTGTGAACTTAAGTGAAAATAACTTCAGGGGGGCAAGCATCAGTGCCGACAAGCCAAAGGCAACACCAACAAGCACCCAGGGATCATTCAGCAGAGCATTTAACCATGGTACAACTATCAGGTCGCAATTTAATGTTATAGGTATGGATAATATGAACAGGGCAGTTACGGGCGTGGGCAGCCCTTTGAATTCATATTTCTGCCCGGCATCAACATTAAATCTGGCTAGTCTCAATGCCGCAAAGGCCGGAATGAGGAAGCCTGCATAGCTGAGATAGCTGAGCGCTTCATTTTCAGGATAGGCAAGACTAAGAGCGTGAGCAGTAAGCGTATACAGCAAAAATCCCGGTGCAACACCGAAGGAAACGACATCAGCCAGTGAATCGAGTTGTTTCCCAATGTCTGACGTAACGTCAAGCAATCGGGCCAATAATCCATCCAGGAGATCAAGCACCGCGGCAAGTATGATCCACCATGATGCCTGTATGAGCTCACCTTCAGAAATTGCAAGAATGGCCATGCAACCAGATAACAGATTCAGCAGGGTCAGGAAGTTGGGGAAGTGTTTTTTCATAGAATAAAGATAGGAATATTATCCTACCTTGCTGATCTTTCTCATCCTGTCGGCATCAAGTATTTTAATATGCTTACCTGAAACCTCAATTAGCTTATCTTCTTTAAACTCCTTCATCAGCCTGATCACGCTCTCTGTAGACATACCGGTAAGGTCGGCCAGGTCATTTCTCGACAAGGGCAATTCATATTCATGCGACTTGAAGATGCGGTCAGATAAGCAAAGCAGGATATCTGCCATCCTCCCGTGAAGTTGCTTCCTGGTTAAACAGAAAAATCGCCCATAGGCCTGGGCTGTGTTCTCATTAAGAATATCAATGATCTTAGAGGCAAAAGTGGCATTTTGCTTTAATAATTGTTTAAAAACATTAATATCGATCAGCTTGGCCACCGAGTCGATGTATGGGCTCACTGAATAAAGGAAAGTATTATTATTTTCAAAGATGGAAGGCAAGCCTATCAGATTGTTCTTTGGTGTGATGGTGAGGATGAGGTTTTTGGGGCTGCCTTCCAGGTACACCTTCACGAGGCCTTCAGACAAGAAAATGATCTTCGAGGCAAAAGAGCCCTGCTTACATATGATCTCTCCTTTTTTATAAGCAACTTCCACCATGTTGTCATTCACCATTTCCTGTTCTTGTACAGTCAGGCAGTCAAAGCAAGTATCGTCAGGAGTACGTACTACACAGGAGTTTGGATATGAATTGCTGTTCATCAGGCAGATAAATTTTAACAAAAATACGAATAAGATCATAAAAACAACTGATCTGCATCAAGTTTTTTATGACTAAGGCCAGTTTTTTTGTTATCCCATTCCTATACATTTAATTATGTTCATATAAAAATGCAAAATACTTTTGTGAAATAATTAACAAAATGATTATCGGAGCAATCCGGAAAGAAATTTTTATCCAATCTTTTAACAACCAAAATTATTTAAAACAAAAAAACTATGGAAAAATTTGTGAAGTATTTTATGTTCGTCATGCTGGCATCTGCCTTGATTTTTGCGGGATGTGCGAAAGATGATGATGATGAGACACCAACTACCCCAACTACAACTACTTATGATCTGCTGACAGAATACTTAATCAGTAACAATATGGATGCTGATGAGGTGATTGCTGACTGGATCACAACAGCAGAAAACGTTGCTACAAAAGGCACCGATGCATGGCATATCATTGATCTCCGTGCAGCTGACACCTACGATGCAGGACATATCGAAGGAGCTGTTAATGCAACTTTAGGTGGTATCCTCGCTGCTGCTGAAGGTGCTACCAAACCGATCCTCGTTGTATGCTACACCGGACAAACAGCAGGCCACGCTGTTATGGCACTTCGCTTAAGCGGTTATGCCGATGCTAAAGTCCTGAAATGGGGAATGGCAGGCTGGAACTCAACTACTGCTGCAAAATGGGTAGATAATACCGGTGATGCTGCGATCGGACATGCCAACTGGATTGTACCTCCAATAGATATCACACCCGATGCTGAATTTGCTTTGCCAGTGCTTACATCTGAATCAGAAGATGGAGCCACTATCCTTGCTGAAAGGGTAGCTGCACTTCTTGAAGGTGGTTTCATGGGCGTTGCCAATGCTGATGTTCTTGCTACCCCTGCTAATTATTTTATTAATAATTACTGGGCACTTACAGATGTTGAACATTATGGTCACATCATGGGAGCATATCGTATTAATCCTTTCACACTGGAAGCCGGCAATGACTTAAACCTCGATGCTTCAAAAACCGTTGTTACATATTGCTGGACAGGTCAGACTTCTTCAATGATGACTGCTTACCTGGTCGTGCTCGGTTATGATGCAAAAAGCCTGAAGTTTGGTGCGAACGGAATGATCTATTCAAACCTCGAGTCACACAAATATACAGTGCCTACAGTAGATTACCCACTGGTACCTACTAAATAACAAATACTGCAGAATCAAAAAGCAAAACAAAATAGTGATGGGGTTGCCGGAAATAGAAAGTCAGAAGTACTTGTCAAACTAATTTCGGCAACCCTTTTTCAATTCATTTTACAATTCATCAAAACCAATTGACATGAAAAAATTACTAACGTTATTACTGGGCATCATACTCCTCAGTCCGGCAGCGCTCAATGCACAGGGGTGCATGGAGCCTGCATCTGATCAAGGTGCCAGCGTGATCGGCTTCATTCAACCACAGTTTGAATACCTCATGGACGGTGTTAACTCGAATGGATCCGTTATCACCATTGATGGGACGGAAGTACCCACCAGAAACAGCTTTACATTCCAGAGAGCACGCCTTGGCGTTACCGGGAACATCCCTTACGACATTAATTATTACGTGATGGCTGAGTTCAGCGACTTCAAAGGCGGACCTTACCTTCTGGATGCGTTCATCACCTATACCCGCCTTGGTCCATGGGCAAAATTCAGCCTTGGTCAGTTCAAGGCGCCTGTCAGCCTCGAACTGCAAAATCCTTGTCATAAACTGCATACCGTATATCGCTCACTGGTGGTTCAGCAGCTTGTTGCGCCCTGGAGAGACCTTGGATTCATGATGTCAGGTGGCATTACACTTAAAAAATATGCTGGCATGGAAGATCATAAGTTCTTCACATATCAGCTTGCCATTATGAATGGAACAGGTATCAATACCTGGGATAATAATAATTCAAAAGATATTGCTGCCAGAGGCGTCTTCTCAGTATGGGATGGCATCAACATTGGTGGCAGCCTCCGTACAGGAAAACATAAAAGGTCTGCATCGAACCCTGATGGTGATTCATTTGGCACCAAGACTACTTTCGGCGGAGAACTTTCCGTTGACATGTTTAACTTCCTCCTTCAGGGTGAATATATCTATGGATATGGGGAAAACCTCGCAGGTGTTGAAGCAGCCGGCTGCGGCGGCGGTGGCACCCCCGACATCCCGGGAGAGCTGGAAAGGAATGGTTATTATGCCATGCTATTATACAAAACTCCATGGAACCTGGAACCTGTTGTGAAGTACGAATATTTCAACCCGAATGCAAATTCAGATTATGAGCTGAAGCCAAGCACTCCTTCTGAGCCTATCTCTACCTTAACACTCGGATTTAACTATTTCATCAACGACTGGTCAAGGGTTCAGGTTAACTATATGATCCATGACGATCAGAATGTTTACACAGACGATGCTACCGGAGTCAGTTTTAACAACTCCCTTATCGTTGACAATGCAGGAAACCACTTTAAACAACAATTTGTAATTCAGCTGCAGGCTATTTTACAATAATCAAACAAAACTAAATACTATGAAAAAACTAAGATTTTCAATGATGCTGACAGTGATGTTCCTGTTCATCTCACAGGTACTAACTGCTCAGGTACTCGTATCAGCTAAAGAGTTTACAGCTGAAAAGAAGAAAGATAAGACAATGGTTGTAATTGAAGCCAACACTGCTGAAAATTACGCTAAATCTCATGTTATGGGAGCCGTCAATGTACCGCACAAAGAACTTTACAAAGCAGGTGACATCGAAGGCCTCATCAAATCAGCTGAAGAGCTTGCCGCATATTTCGGAAAGAAAGGCATCAGCAACACCAGCAATATCGTGATCTATGACGACGGTTCAAATAAATATGCAAGCCGTGTGTACTGGATACTGAAATATTTAGGCGCTGAAAACGTCCGTCTCCTTCATAAAGACATGGACAAATGGAAAGCTGCACGCCTGCCACTCACAAGGAACAAAACTACCGTGAAAGCTGCTACGTTTGCACCAAAAGTAAACAGTAGCATCATCGTACAAGCTGCTGACGTAAAAGCATGCAGCGGAAGTTGTGTAGTTGTGGATGCCAGGGCTGCCGCCGAATATAACGGAACCTCAACAGAACGTGAAAGCGTCGGGCATATCAAAGGTGCCGTCAATGTCGACTACAAATCATTTGTTGACGACAAAGGAGCATTCCTTGCTGTTGACCAGCTGAAAGCTGTTGCAGCAAAAAATGGCCTCACTGCAGATAAAACCATTCTGATTTATTGTGTAACCAGTGTACGTGCTGCCGTGGAATATGTGGTTCTTTCAGAACTCCTCGGATATCCAAACGTTAAAGTTTATGACGGAGCTTATAACGAATGGAAAGCCCAGGGCAACCCAATGGAAAAATAATCGTAATCATTTTGCTTAATAATTCGTGTTAATAACGGATGAATTGAAAAACCTCGCTATGCGGGGTTTTTTTTTATGGAAAAGGAAAAAGGGCAAAGGGCAAAGGGCAAAGGTAGAAGCCAGAAGGCTATTTGCAATAGGCGGAGGTCACTTACATTTCACCTATGCCATTTGCCATAATAACTTACATTTGTATTGCATTTTGAAAGCAGACACCGACATACGTTTAACAGGCATCATCCTGGCCGGTGGCAGAGGTATCCGGCTGGGGAGAGACAAAGGCATGGCCATGCTCAAAAACCGGCACATGATTGAGTACGTAATTGATAACCTGGCTGCAGTATGTGATGAGATCCTGATCAGTTCAAATACAGAGCAATGTAAGAAATTTGGATATAAAATCATTCCTGATATATACAAAGCCAAAGGCCCCATATCCGGCATACATGCCAGCCTGAAGGCGTCTTCCAATGAACACAATTTTATTGTAAGTGTCGACACACCATTCGTGAACCCTGATTTTATAAAATATATGGCAGGTCAACGTGATGGTAAGTGGATCGCTGCCCCCTGGCATGAAAAGGATTACTATGAACCTCTGAGTGCTTATTATAATAAGAAGGCAGTTGATGTGATGGAAGACTTTATTCAAAAAGAAGATTACAGGCTTGTCAATATTTTTCAGGCACTCCCCTTTTCTGCAGTGCCGGTCAATAAGAAGCTCTCTTTCTATCACCCTATGTTATTTCATAATATCAATACTGAGGAGGATCTGCAAAAGGCAGAGCTATTCATGAATGAAAATGGAATGACATGAAGAGAAAAAGCAACTTTTTGATCATCTCCGGCAATGGCAGGAACACGGGTAAAACCAGTTTTATCTGCCAGCTGATTGCATCCGTAAAAAACAGCTTTCCGGTCACGGCCATAAAAATATCCCCTCACTTTCATCCTGATTCAGATACTTCAGATGCTGTCATCAGCAACAAAAACTATTCAATCTTATTGGAAAAGGACCCCTGGCGGGATAAAGATTCATCGAGAATGCTTTCAGCCGGAGCCGACAAGGTGTATTATATAGAAGCAAAAGACGAACACCTTGAGCATGCCCTGCAAAGCCTGATGCCCATGCTGGCAGACGACACTCCCGTTGTTTGCGAATCAGGGGGCATGCGCTCACTCATTGAGCCATCCCTGTTTATCATGCTCAAACATACTGCACACACTGAAATGAAAGAAGGATATAAAAAACTTTCGCCTCTTGCCGACAGGATCGTAAGCTTTGATGGAAGCGGTTTCGATCTGCGGGGGGAGGAGATTGGGTTTGATGGGAGGGAGTGGAGGTTTGAGAGGGGATGAGATGCTTAGTATGAGGGAAGGATGCATTTAAGCGATCGCTGGTCTATCACTTTATCAAAATCATCAAGTGTTGACAGGATAATTTCCGAGTTTTCATCATGACATTCAAGGCAGGCCCCGAGCAGGAGTATCCGCTTTTGTTCTTCCAGTGAAAATGGCCTGGTATTGGTTCTGGTTGAATACCTGCCATCTGGCTCCGCCAGGAATGATATCCATGCATCTTCGGGTAAGCCATCGTGCTCATTGGGGGCAAAACGAGGAACAAATGACCAGCTTCCACTCCCTTCATTAAGCTCATATGCCAGCACGCCATAGCCATAACCCAGAGCCATTGGTTCATTATGACATGAACGGCAACTTCTTCCTTTAGCTGTGGTGGTATGGGCAGAAAGTGGCGCATAAAGGCGATGAAAAACATGTGGATCTTCATGGCCGGGATCATAGCCCGACTTATCTATACTTAAGATCATGCCTGGCGTAAAGGTATGAACACGCCTTTCATCCCCCTCAACAACTCCAAGTGTTGGACGTCCGGCAAGATACAGGCCCACATATTCAACCCAGCTTCCCGTTTCCTCTTTACGTTCGACCATATCATAGCCCGCCACCCTGGGATCATATTCATTATGACATCCTATGCATTGCGGCATCCATGATGTATGGCACGACTGGCATGACAGCTCATCATGGGCCGTCCCCCTGCGGCATATTTCGGCAGGCGAATTGAGCGGATGCCGGTCCCGGCTTATCTTCCCCAAAAGAAATGGTAGCCCGTCGGAATCCACCCTGCCATTCCATATCGACCTGCCGGTATTTCCCAGGGGTAAAAGCCTCAGCTCATCAAAATCCTTCTCCTTTAAACTCAATATTTTTTGTGTTTCAACATCAAGGTCTGTGAACAGTAACAAGGGAGGCAAGGCAGAGAAATGGCAGTCCTCACAGCCAATCATTACCTGATCCTCCTCGTGCATATACAAATTGCCATCACCCATCAATTCATAAGAATCATGACAGTCGACACATTGCATGCCGGCCTTATGATGAACATCTTCTTCAATATATCTGAAAACCCTTCCATCTTCCAGCACCCTAAGCGTATCCGAGCTGCTCACCTCATCTTTCTGCAACAAGGTTTCATGCCAGCCCTCAAAGGAAGTTGAGATCCTTCCGGACCGGCTATGACAGCCAAAGCAATGATCATTGCTGATATTAAGGTCAAGAGAAGGATGCATCGTCCATAATGACGAATCAGGCATGGTAGTGCCCAGATACATATCAAGCTCTCTGCTTGCCCCGGCAGAATAATTAAGGTGGCAGGCATTACACCCTCCCCCCCTCGACTCCTGCGTGACGGCACCGGGCTCCTCCTTGGGATTTCCAAGGTGACAACGAGCACACATATTTCTCAGATGCTGATCTGCCGGGCTATGAGCAATATCCGCAACATTAAAAAAACCAGCAGGCTCAGGCAGCTCATTGAACACAAACCTGTCAACAGAGATGATCCCGCTCATGGTGCTCATCAGGCTCGTGTGGATCCTGGAGGTAATATCAGGATGACAGTCTGCCGTTCCACAACTCCTGTCGGCATGATCAAGGTTACCCGGAACCTTCAGCATGCCGGCATGAGCCTGATCCTTATCAGGGCTGAAAGGGTTCCCAAGGTGACAGGACACACAACCGATCGAGCGCGGATCATGTGCCTCTGAGAAACCACTCATATTCTCATGGCACAACATACAGGATTCAGCCCTGCCATAGGCTCCCAACACAGCGTCAGACGGATGTTCATAAGAAGCTGCCCTCATGGGCACAGGGTGAAAGGGCATATGAACAGCAGATACCTCCCAGGTCCATTTCCATTCTGCTCCCCTGAAAAAGTATCCTATGATAGTAAAAGCAAGATAAAAGATCAAAGATATCAGCAATAGGTACTTTATGATCCTGGCTCCTTTTTCCTTTAGAAAAGGTAGAAGAAATATGGGGATGATAAACACAAGAGTGATAAGCCAGATCCAGGCCGGTTGCTTCATCCAGTGCAGAATTTCCTGTAAACCCAGGAAATACCATGGCCCCTTTACAACTGCTGAATCCTCGTACTGTAGCGGAGCATGAAAAAGAAATGATAAGATCAGAAATATCAGTAAGAGCACTACAAAGGTGATCCCCTTTCCCCAGATGATGCGGGCATGTTCAAAAAGTATGACAATGATAAAAATCGTTGCCAGGGCAACATGGTTGATATAAAGCAGCAGTAGCGTGCCATCCTCGCCAAGCAACACCAGTCCTATATATTTCCCAATAAGGGGAATGCCCTCAAAGAGTGTTCTGAAAATTTGCAAGGCATGGTAGCTGTCTGTATCGGCCTTTAATATAAAACCTGACAGCATCGCAAACATGATGACAAACAAAGAAAGTATCAGCCGAAACCATACCCCCGGGCGGATGTACTTCTCACTGCCAATCCGCAGATGGTCCCACATATGCAAGACACTGAAAATGAGAAAGAATTGTGCACTCCAATAATGCATATTCCTGGCAATGACAGCTCCCGGGTTGTTCAGAAGAAATTGCGTAATCGACAGATATGCTTTGCTTACATCATACGGAATAGCCAGGATAATACCTGAAAGTATGCATAAAATGAGCGATGATATTGCAATTCCACCAAAGGTGTCAAACAATATCACTTTGGGCGGATTCAACTCATATATTTTATCCCTGTTCATCAATCCGTCATTATTACATAATTTCCGTTAGCCTCCCTGACTATTTCTAGTTCCCTTAATGGGCTACTTGCAGGGCCTTTAACAGGCCTGCCCGAAAAATCGAACCTCGATCCATGGCATTGGCAAACAAGCTCCTTGCCCTCAATCTTTTTTATGCTGCAACCAAGGTGTGTACACTTACCCTCAAATGCACTAAGCTGCTCTCCTTCCTTCACCAAAATAGCAGAACCAATAAAGCTGACCCCTGAAGGCAATTGCTTGCCAATCACGATTTGATCACCACCTCCGGCCATCTCTTTCTTTCTCCTGCCAACCATCAACCACCAGGAGACAGCAGGAATTGCAATCAGGGATGTCAGGTAACTAAAAAATTGCCTTCTGCTTAAGGCTCCTGGATTAATATTGGTTTTCATGTCTTAAAACACCTGTGTCAATGAAAAAATCAAGCTTAAAATTACAGATAAAATCCCAATTGTTTCTTCCTGAAAAACAAACTTATTTTTATTCCCTCTAAATTACCTGCTGTTAATAATTAACAATTCTGATTTTCAGCAACTTAGTTGATATGGAATTTATTTTTATCTATTTCTAAATTAAATGCTATCTCGCTCTCTTTCTGCTACTTATGTATCTATACACCAATCTACATATTTATATTTCTTTGAGTCTCAGTGCATTGTTATCAATATATAACATAAAACAAGGGTTTTAGGGATATATTTTTTATATATATTTTTGCATGTAAAACACGTAGAAATATCTACATACTTACCTACTATATTATATCAGATCGAATATTTATACAATAATCAATAATGGCAAACAGAAGAGATTTTATTAAAGTTTCAGCCCTTGGACTGGGTGGTATTGCCGTAGGGACGTCAGCATTCAATATGCTCAAGGCTGCCGTACCCCAGGACCTTATCAATTCAGATTCAGACCCTCAGAAAGGATTAAGAAGATTTCCTACTTATTGTGAAGTTTGTTTTTGGAAATGTGCCGGATGGACATACACCAATGAAGAAGGGAAGATCATTAAGATCCTTGGCAATGAGGATGACCCCCACTGTAACGGAAGGTTTTGTCCGAGGGGCACAGGCGGTGTAGGGATGTATCATGATAAAGATCGTCTGACCACCCCGCTCATCAGGGAAGGAGAACCGGGAAATCAAACCTATCGACAAGCCAGTTGGGAAGAAGCGCTTGGCCTCATCGCTGATAAGATGCGGGAGATAGCTGACAAACATGGGCCTGAAGCAATGGCACTGTTTAATCACGGCTCATCAGGCCATTATTTTGGTCATTTGTTGAAAGCTTATGGTTCTACGAATATTGTAGCACCATCATATGCACAATGCCGCGGGCCTCGTGAGGTAGGCTTCACAGCCACTTTTGGCGCCGGTGTTGGTTCACCTGAGCCGACAGATATCAGAGACACTAAATGCCTTGTGCTGATAGGATCCCATCTGGGTGAAAACATGCATAACGGACAGGTGCAGGAGATGTCAGATGCTATAGACAAAGGAGCGACCATTATCACTGTCGACCCCAGGCTGTCAACAGCGGCAAGCAAGTCTAAGTATTGGCTTCCCATCAAGCCTTCCACTGATCTTGCCTTGCTGCTGGCATGGATCCATGTGCTGATCTACGAGGATATTTACGACAAAGATTATATTGAACAATATGCTTTTGGCTTCGACGAGCTCAAAAAGCATGTTAAGAATATGACCCCTGAGTGGGCTTACAGCATCACTACTATTAAACCTGATGTAATCAGGAAGACTGCCCGCGAGATGGCTAAAGCAGCACCTGCCAGCATCGTCCATCCCGGACGTCACGTAACCTGGTATGGTGATGATTCACAACGCACCAGGGCTGTGGCTATCCTGAATGCCTTGCTCGGCTCATGGGGTAAAAGAGGCGGATTTTATTTCAAGGAAAGCATGAAGCTGCCCCATTATCCGCATCCGGAATATCCTAAACCAAAATGGTCATGGAGAGACACATTGAATGGCAAGTATCCGCTTGCCGGCCTTGCGGTTTCCAATACACTTATTGAAGCTTCTATTCCTGGAGAAGGAAATGAGCATCAGGTTCATGGATGGCTGGTTTCAGGTACCAATTTACCTTTGACAATGCCTGATAAGGAAACACTGGCAAAAGCCATGCAGTCACTTGACTTTATTGCTGTTGTTGACACCATGCCAATGGAAATTACAGGACTGGCCGACGTGGTCCTTCCTGAGTGCACATACCTTGAGAGGTACGATGACATCAGGACATCGCCTCACAGGGAGCCACACCTGGCACTCCGCATGCCTGCAGCTGAACCTCTCGGGGATTCAAAACCGGCATGGTGGATGGCCAAACAACTTGGTGAGAAACTGGGACTTGGCGCATATTTTGACTATGAGGATTATACCGAGGTTCTGGACTGGCAGTTGAAAAAAGTCGGCTCATCGCTGGAGGAGATGCAAAAACTGGGGGTGAAGAAATTCGACAGGAAGTCGGGAGGTCTATACTTGCTTCCGGGTGAGAATTATGAGTTTAATACCAACACCGGAAAGATTGAATTATTCTCAACGGATTTTCAGGCTGAAGGATTCGATCCCATGCCTGAATATACACCTCATGAAGAGCCCCCACAGGGCTTCTACAGGCTTATATACGGCCGTGCACCTATGCACACCTTCAGTCGTACAGCCAACAACCCAAACCTTACTGACCTCATGGACGAAAACACATGCTGGATCAACCCTAAAGTTGCCAGCCAGTGGGGCCTTGAAAACAAACAATATATATGGTTAAAGAACCAGGACGGCGCTGTTACCGACTTTCCTATTATGGTGAGGGTGACAGAGAGAATTCGCTGGGACTCTATTTATATGGTACATGGTTTTGGTCATAAAGAAGGACGCTTGACAAGGGCATTCGGGAAGGGTGCCGCCGATTCATACCTGATCACCAATGTGAAGGTAGACCCTGTCATGGGAGGAACCGGCATGAGGAGCAACTTCGTAACATTCCTGACCGAAAAACCACAAGAAGCTTAAAAATAAATACAGAATATTAAACAGGAGGAAATATCATGAGATATGCAATGGCAATAGACACCAGGAAGTGCGTTGGATGCGGAGACTGCGTTGTTGCCTGCCAAACTGAAAATAATGTTCCGATCGGGTATTGCCGTGACTGGATTACTGAAACCGTGGATGGTTCTTATCCGAATGTGGAGATTGAACTCAGGACAGAGCGCTGTAACCATTGCGACAATGCACCCTGCGTACGTTGTTGCCCAACTGGCGCCAGTCATATTGTGGAAGGGGGAACCGTACTCGTCACCCCTAATAAATGTATCGGATGTGGAGCCTGTATACAGTCATGCCCATATGATGCAAGATACTCACACCCTGAAGGATATGTAGACAAGTGCACCTTCTGCAACCATCGCGTCACCAAAGGCGAGAAGACTGCGTGTGCTTCAGTTTGCCCGACGAAATGTATATATTTTGGTGATCTCGATGACCCGGAAAGTGATGTGTCAAAAGCTTTAAAAAACAGAAAACACAAGGCATTGGCTCCTGAGGCAGGAACAAAGCCACATATTTTCTACATGATTTAATAAAAATAACAACCTGATAATATGAAAGAAGAATTGATTGTGAGTGGTAGGATGAACCCTAACATTGATCCTTACCTGAACATCTGGCACTGGCATATTCCCGTCTACCTTTTCCTGGGCGGACTGGCAGCCGGAATATTATTCTTTGCAGCCCTTTATACCATTATGGGAAGGGAGAAAGAAATGCCCACAGCTGTTAAATGGGCTTCCTTTGTCGTTCCAATAGCCCTGGTAATTGGCCTGATGGCGCTATTTTTTGATTTGAAACATAACTTGTATTTCTGGCAGCTATATACCACTGTGAGGATTGAATCCCCCATGTCATGGGGAGCCTGGGTGCTTATGTTTATCACTCCATTATCGATGTTATGGGCTGCCAGCTACATTAAAGAAGCTATTCCTACCTGGCAATGGAGGTTTAAAATATTTGATCAACTTGAGGAGCTCGTGATAAAATACCGTAAGGCCCTGGCCTGGCTGATGCTTGCGCTGGCGGTTATCCTTGGTATTTATACGGGAATTCTCTTATCTGCTTTCAATGCCCGGCCACTATGGAATACATCGCTGCTGGGGCCACTGTTCCTTGTTTCAGGGATGTCGACAGGAGCCGCCACCATCATGTGGATGTCGAAGAACCACTATGAGCGTAAGATCATGAGCATGATCGACCTGGTATTGATCATAGTAGAATTATTTTTTATCATTCACCTTTTTATGGGATTCCTGGCAAGTACCGCTGTACAAATTGAGGCGGCAGAATTGTTCCTTGGCGGTCATTTCACAGTTTCGTTCTGGGTATTTGTTGTGATCCTGGGCCTTGTTTTCCCTGCGATCCTTGAGATCCTTGAACTCAGGGGATATAAGATCCCGGTAGCCATACCTGCCCTGCTGATCCTGTTCGGAGGCCTGGCTTTCAGGGTTATCATGGTTGAAGCCGGACAAATTACAAGATACCTGTATTAATACTGACCATTCATTATTTTATTGATATGAACACATCAACAATCATTGACAAGAGTAAAAAATATGCAAACCCTTACCTGAGCGGTTTTCTGCTTGGGATGGTGCTTCTGGCCACTTTCTATATCACAGGTCGTGGC
>JBDLIJ010000032.1:0-19630 GCA_039714935.1 Bacteroidota bacterium
GTGGAGGCATTGGTATCTCTACATCATTGCAATGGTTATATCTGCAGGTAGTGCTTATTATTTTCTAAATAACAAAATCCCAACTTACGAGGTGGCAGCAACAATATTGATCCTTATCGCGGTGTTCTTTCGCTTTGATCCGTTTGTCGTTAGCCCCTCCAATTCCGACAGAGAAGCCAGGATCGCCTTTGAAGAGGCCAGCCGCGTACTCTATTTTGTCTCTGATAAGTTCAGCAAGGGTGCTACACCCTTGAAGAAAGTTGCTCGTTTTGATCAGGGAATAAATGACCTGAACAGCGTTAAGAAATTTGATGAAGGTGTGGAGAAAGCTACACCGCTATCAAGATTTAAACAGATAACAGATCTAATTACAAACCCGGCACCCTGATGCGGTGCTCCATAACTTAAAACAATGAAAAAGTTCATTATTGTACTACTGACACTCGTCTTTTTTGCTCCCCTGGCACAGGCCCAGGAAAGTGTTACCGAAAGGCTGTATGAAAAATACAGCGGAGAGGATGGCTTCACTACTGTTCATATTACCAAGGAACTGTTTGGTATGATCGCACAGATGAACTTCGAAGGTGAAGATGCTGAAGAAATGAACAAGATGAAGGATGCCATGGCAAACCTGCAGTTTATCAGAATTGTCATGTTCGAGGAAGACAACGGCAACAAAAAGGAATTCAAGGCATTCAAAGAGGACCTTAAAGCCTTCGACCTTGAAGGTTTTGCAGAGCTGATGGTGGTTGATGACAAGGATGAGAAAGTCCGCTTTGTGGCCCGGCAGGATGGTGATATCTTTAAAGAATTCCTCGTCCTGATCGAATCCCCTGACGAAGCCGGATTTATAAGCATCTTTGGCGACATGGACATGGAAACAATCTCCAAGGTGTCGCATAGCATGGGCATAGAGCATATGGGGAAATTCGGCAAGCACGGCGACTCCGACGAAGAATAATCTACTTCTGAATATTTGTACCTCCTGAAGGCTCGGGTCAGTTTAATGACCTGAGCCTTTAATATTTTTGCTAATTTTGCCAATCAAAATATTGAAAATCATGACGGAGATCCCCAGTAAATATAATCCTGCACAGATTGAGGAAAAATGGTACTCATGCTGGATGGAAAAAGGCTATTTTAAGTCGGAACCTGACGAGAGAGAAGCATATACCATTGTAATCCCTCCGCCTAATGTCACCGGTGTGCTGCACATGGGGCATATGCTCAATAATACCATTCAGGATGTGCTGGTACGCCGTGCCCGCATGCAAGGCTTCAATGCCGAATGGCTGCCGGGCACCGATCATGCATCCATTGCCACCGAAGCAAGGGTGGTGGCGGCATTACAAAAACAGGGGATCGACAAATCTGAGCTGAGCAGGGAGGAATTTCTGCGGCATGCCTGGGAATGGAAGGAGAAACACGGAGGGATCATCCTGGAGCAGCTTAAGCGCCTCGGTGCCTCCTGTGACTGGGACAGGACCCGCTTTACGATGGACGAAGCACTATACGAATCCGTGATAAAGGTTTTTGTTGACCTTTACAAGAAAGGCCTGATCTATCGTGGTGTACGTATGGTGAACTGGGATCCGAAAGCACTCACTGCACTGTCCGATGAGGAGGTAATCCATAAAGAAGTAAACTCAAAACTGTATTACCTGAGATATAAGATCGAAGGATCAGAGGACGAGTGGGTGACCATCGCTACCACCCGCCCGGAAACCATCCTGGGAGATACCGCCGTGTGTGTGAACCCGAATGACGAACGCTTCACCCACCTGAAAGGGAAAAGTGTCGTTGTACCCTTGGTGAACAGGGTTGTACCCGTGATCTTTGACGAATATGTTGATACGGAATTCGGTACGGGTTGCCTCAAGATCACACCGGCACATGATATCAACGACTACGAGATCGGTATCAGGCATAAGTTAAAAAGCATCGATATTTTCAATGATGATGGAACACTCAGTGAGAAAGCCGAATTATATATTGGCCTCGACCGCTTTGATGTGCGTAAGGAGATAACCAAAGATCTGGACGACAATGGCCACCTAGTGAAGATGGAAGATTATATGAACAAGGTTGGTTTTTCGGAAAGGACGGATGAGGTGATCGAACCGAAACTTTCACTGCAATGGTTCCTGAAGATGGAAGACATGGCCAAGCCTGCCCTGGAGGTGGTGATGAACGACACGGTCAAATTCCATCCTGCCAAATTCAAGAATACATACAGGCACTGGATGGAGAATGTACGCGACTGGTGTATTTCACGTCAGCTCTGGTGGGGACAACGGATCCCGGCCTATTATACTCCTGACGGAGATGTGTTTGTTGCAGAAACAAAGGAGGAAGCACTGGCCCTGGCAAGGGAAGCTGCAAAAAATGATACACTCAGCCTTGACGAGCTGCAGCAGGATGAAGATGTGCTTGATACCTGGTTCTCATCATGGCTGTGGCCTATCTCTGTTTTTGATGGCATACGCGATCCGGACAATAAAGATATAAACTACTACTACCCCACGAACGATCTGGTTACAGCACCGGAAATACTCTTTTTCTGGGTGGCCAGGATGATCATGGCCGGGTTAGAATACAGGAATGAGATCCCTTTTAAAAATGTCTATCTCACCGGCATTGTCAGGGATAAGCAAGGCAGGAAAATGTCGAAATCCCTGGGGAATTCGCCTGACCCCATCGAGCTCATAGAAAAATATGGCGCCGATGGCGTGAGGGTAGGCATGCTGCTGACCTCACCCGCAGGAAATGACCTCCCCTTCGACGAAGCATTATGTGAGCAGGGCCGTAACTTCAGCAATAAGATATGGAATGCCCTCAGGCTTGTGAAAGGATGGACGGTTGATGAAAACCTTGAGCAGCCGGAAGCTTCTAAGGTATCTGAAGAATGGTTCGGGAACAGGATGAACCAGACACTGAACACCATAGAAGATCATTTCTCGAAATACAGGATCTCCGATGCCCTGATGTCAGTGTATAAATTGATCTGGGATGATTTTTGTTCCTGGTACCTTGAGATGGTGAAGCCGGCTTACCAGGCTTCTATCGACAGGCACACCCTGTCAGCTACCATCGCTTTCTTTGAAAAACTGATGAAGATACTGCATCCTTTCATGCCGTTCATCAGTGAGGAGATCTGGCATCACCTCGCCGGGAGGGAAGGGGATGACTGCCTGATGACGAAAGGCATGCCCGCTTCCGGAGAGGTGAATGATACGCTTCTGAATGAATTTGATTATGTAGCTGAGGTGATCATGGGCATCAGGAAAGTAAGGAAAGAAAAAAATATTGCAAACAAAGATGAGATCAGCCTGCTGATCAAAAAAAATGCAGGCGAAGAACCCAAAACCCACTTCGACCCTGTAGTGAAGAAGTTATGTAAGCTCTCCGATCTTTCTTATACCGATGATAAAGAGGATGGTGCCGTTTCGTTTATTATCAGGTCGACAGAGTTTTATATCCCACTGGAAGGACATATGGATGTTGAGGCGGAAATTGAGAAGCTGGAAACGGAATTAAAGTATACCAGGGGCTTTTTGCTCAGCGTTGAGAAAAAGCTCGGAAATGAGCGATTTGTGAATGGCGCTCCGGAACAGGTAGTGGCAAAAGAAAAACAAAAACAGGCCGACGCAGAGACAAGGATCAAAGTGATTGAGGATCAGCTTGGGGCATTAAAGAAATAATTGATTTTTCAGGGTATTATTAATGAAGATAATCAGTTGATTATTCGAATATTTCAAAAAAACATACGAATTATTTAAAAAAAGTTGCGGATATATAAATAATTAGTTAATTTTGTAATATTAAGAAAGTTCGGATACTGAGAACATTGCCAGATCTTATACTCAGAAGCTGCCAGCAACTGCCTAACATCCGGACTTTTTGCAGACCTTAATCAAGTCTTATAATCGTGAAAAAAGCAGCGACTCAAAGTCGCTGCTTTTTTTGTGGAGTTTGGAATCACTACTGTTCTGTAAAAATACAAACGTAAGTAAACAGGTTTTGGGGGATCCCTCAGTCGTCCGCCTGAGGCGGACTCCTTCGAGAAGACAACCTTCACAATGAATTGGGTAATACGGGGCGCGCGCAGCGCGCGCGCCCCGTATTACCACCCCCAAAAGAAAGCGGCCCTGTCATTTCTACCTGAACGAAGTGAAGGGAGAAAACTCCTCGGTCAGCGTTTTGCAGACTCTTGACAGGAAGAGGGATGTCATTTCTACCGGAACGAAGTGAAGGGAGAACTTAACGAAGAGATCTCAGGATCGAAGCGACTGAGTGATCCCTCACTCCCCTCTTTCACTGCGTGAAAACAAACTGCATAATATTCGCTCCCATCTTCAGCGCTTTTAACCTGGTCTCCTCTGAGTCTTTGTGTACGGCGGCATCTTCCCAGCCGTCGCCCAGGTCGCTCTCATAGGTGTAAAAGCAAACGAGGCGGCCTTCATAGATCAGGCCAAAGCCCTGTGGTGCCTTGTCGTCATGTTCATGTACTTTAGGCAAGCCCTGAGGAAATGAATACTTCTGATGATAGATAGGGTGGTCGAAGGGCAGTTCCACAAAGTCAAGCTCAGGAAAAACCTTTTTCATCTGTGGCCGGATAAATTTATCCAGGCCATAATTATCATCGATATGTAAAAATCCGCCCGAGATCAGGTATTCTCTCAGGTTTTTGGCTTCCTGAGGTGAGAAGATCACATTTCCATGACCTGTGAGGTGGATGAAAGGGTAATTATAAATATCAGGATTGCCAACTTCTACAGTTGCGTAATCGGCTTTCAGCTCTGTGCCCAGATGATCATTGCAGAATTGGATCAGGTTGGGCAGAGAGGTGGGATTCGCATACCAGTCTCCTCCGCCATTATATTTTAGCAGTGCGATCTGTACCTGGGCCTGCAGTGATACTCCCAGGCCAATCACCAATACTACAATCAATAATATCCTCCTAATTCCATGTTCCATGTTCCACATTCTTTATTCCACATTCTTTATTCCATGTTCACCATGGCCACCGTATGCACCGCCACCACCCCCGCCGTTTCCGTCCGCAGCCTGCTCTTGCCAAGGCTGATGGTTCGAAAGCCGTTATCAATAGCCATTTGTACTTCCTCCGGACTGAAGTCTCCTTCCGGTCCGATAAGGATCAGGGCATCTCTGCCGGTAGCATATAACGACTGTAAAGCAGGATGATCCCCTTCTTCAACGTAGGCAATGAACTTGTCTCCCTCAAACTCCTGTGCGATAAATTTACTGAATGTTCTTGCCTCATGCAAGGATGGATGATAGGCCTTTACCGATTGCTTCATGGCGGCAGTGATCACCTTATTCAACCTGTCAACCTTAATTATTCTACGTTCTGAGCGCTGGCATATCAAAGGTGTCAGCACATCAACGCCAATCTCAGTGGCTTTCTCCAGCAGCCACTCATAGCGATTGATATTTTTGGTAGGGGCAACAGCAAGATGAAGGTGATAATTGCGTTTTCCGAATTCTTTTATGGTTTCGGTGATGCGTACTTCGCACCGCCTGGGGTCCTCGCTGTTCAGGGCTGCAGTATGCAGATTTCCTTTCCCGTCGGTGATATGGATGATATCACCAGCTTTCAGGCGCAATACCCTGATAATATGTTTTGACTCCTGCTCCTCCAGGGTAAAATATTCTCCGGCTATATCAGGGGCATAGAATAATTGCATTTCTGTCTTCCTAGCGTACGATGATCTTTTTGTTCAGGCTCATTTCACCCGAAACGAAGCTCATGACATATATTCCCTGCGGCAGTCCTGAGGCATCAAAAGCACTCTGGGTTTCATGCACTCCAATCTCTGCTGCATGTAAAAGTTGTCCGCGTGCATCCCGCACATTCATTTGAAGTGCCTCTTTCCTGTCTGCCGGCAATAGTATGTTAAAGGTGCCATCTGAAGGATTGGGGTATATTACCACCTCATTTTCTGCCAGTATGTGCGTTGCCACGCTCACTGAATTAGAGACTTCAATATTATCAATGTACAGATTGTTGCCATATCGGCCGAAAGTTTCAAAGCGGATCAGAATGCCGCTTTCTCCGGCCCAGGCCGAAAGGTCAAGGATGTTACAATCTACACCGTATCCGGTTCCGCACCAGTCATCTTCGCTTGCGGGAGCAAATGATTCAACTGTTTCCGGGCTTGTAGCCAGCTCATCAAAGGCCGCTGTGTAGATGCGTGACCAGGATTCCCCGCAGTCGTCCGACACTGAAACGATGAGTGTGTCAGCCAGTGTATACCTGTATGCATATGCATGCTGGAACATCAGTCCTACGGTAGCAAAACCGCTCAGGTCGAGTGGGGGGGAGATCAGGTAATCGCGGGGTCCGAATGCATAGTAATCGAAGATGTTCATCCATGCAGCCTGGTTGCCTGGTGAGTTGCCTTCTACCTCCGTGATGGCCCAGGTGATGTCCATATCCGGGTTCTCGACGCTCCATCCGCCATCTGTAAAATTGCCTTCTTCAAAGTCTTCACTGAAAGGGATCGGCATCCCCCCGATAGTAATATAATCGCTTTTTGTCAGGTTCCCGAGTCCGTTGGCATTATGGGCTATCAGCGTCACCGTATAGTCGTCGGGATCATTGAATTGTACAACAGGGTTTTGTGAACTTTCATTTGTGCCTTCAAGAAATGTAATATTACTAGGTCCAAACTGCCATTGCCAGGAGTTAGGACAGTTCAGGGTCAGATCTGTAAAGCGCACTATATCAGTACCACAGGGCATTAACTCATCTGCAGTGAATTCCACTTCGGGCAAGATATCTTCGCTGACAGTAATAAAGCTCTCGACAGACACTGAGTCCTCACCATTTTCATTCCATATCTTTAGTGAAACGGCATAGGTTCCCGGTGTATCATATTCTATTCCGGCAGGGTTTCTGTCATCAGATGTAGAGGGTGCTCCTCCTTCAAACGTCCATTCAAAGAAGTGTGGTACTCCCTGTGATGCATCGTAGAAGTCCACGGTACAGTTAGGCGGGATGATGGTGTCGCTGCTGCTAAAGCCTGCCACGGGGCTGCCAAACCACATGTCGGAGCTCCAGAGGCCCCTGCCATAGGTTCCGGCACGGATCACATCCTGGTCAAGGCTGTCGGGGTGGTAATAGATCTCAATCTCCCTGATGGAAGCATCAACCGGAAGTCCCTCGTTAAACCATATCCAGTCGCTCATGGAAGCATCTTTGTAGAATACGCCCATGTCGGAACTGACATACAGGCCTTCCTGGCTGTTTTTGTAGTATGCGATAGATGTCTTTGCTACATCGGGCAGCGTGCCACTTATATCTTCCCAGGTCATTCCTTTATCATAGCTTTTATATACACTTGAATTGAGAAGTATATAAACGATGTTCTCGTCATCAGGGTGTGCTTCTATATCTCTTGCAAGTCCGGATTCAGGCAGGTATGATGTGATGTTGTACCAGGTAGGATCGTTGCTGAAAGCCTCATCGGTCCGGAAAACTTTATTGTCGCCACGTCCGGCATACAGGATATTTGTGTTTGCCGGTGATTGTTCCAGCACCGACATATTTTCACCATTGTTATTTGCCAGGTCCCATGAGATCCTTTTCCAGCTGATCTGGCTGCCGCCTGCTTTAACATTATCGCAGCGCCACACATTCTTATAGCCGATAAACATGACGTCAGCATCATATTCATCAAGGATATAGGGTGTGATCCAGGCACCTGATTCGTCGATCCCATAGGCACCATTTTCACAAACTACCATCTGGTAGTTGTTATTATAATACCTGGCCACACTGCCGTAATAAAGCGAAGCATAGCTAAAGCTTTCATCTCCATGGTCGAAGATACATTCAAATCCATCACCGCCCCTGGTGAAGTCCCAGTCGGTGCCGTTATAAGTGGAGGTGCCATTGTCCTGGTATCCATTGATCACCAGGTCTTTGACGGTGGCGCTCTGTCCGATCTTATATACCTGGCTGATGGCCATGCCATCGGTGATCAGCGTCCAGTTGGTGCCTCCGTTGCCGGTCCAGTATATGCCTCCGTCATTTCCGGCATATAGTCTGCCGTCAGCGGGGTTGTATTCCAGCACGTGAAGGTCGGCATGTACGGCAGGCACACTGCAATCACCCCACCAGTGAGAGCTGATCTGCCAGCTTGCACCTGCATCGGATGACTTAAAACAGTTCACACCACCGGCAAAGATCACATTTTCATCCAGGGGGTCGGCTGCTATGTCGAGGTCGTACCATGCCTGTCCGCCGGTGCCGCCATTACAGCCCCAGCTCATGATGTTGGGTGAGTTCGACATCTCCGTGAAGCTGTCGCCGGCATCGGCAGAGCGATACAAGGCTTCGAATTCACTTGAGCCGGTAACAAGGAAATATACCACTTCGGAGTTTGCAGGAGTAACTGCAATAACACCGCGTGATCCTGTAAGCAGGCCATTGGTGATCTGATCCCAGCTGGCACCACCATCAGTGGTTCTGTAAAAGTCACCGCCTTTGCTGGCGAATAATGTTTGGGGATCATCGGTTTTAAAAACGATCTCTTTAAAGTTGCCACCGATCTGCTGGTTCCAGCTTTGTCCGGCATCCGTTGTCTTGAAGATTCCTCCTGTGGAGGCAATATATAGTATATTCGGATCCACGGGGTGGATGATCATCCTGCCAACGGTCAGGTTGTCGATGCCTGTGTTGGCATTATTCCAGCTTATTCCGCCATCCGTTGACTTCAGTACGCCGATTCCGGCAGCGTCGCCGGCATCCCTGTCGCCTGTGCCCATATATATGATGTCGGGATTGGTATGGTCAACTGCTATGGATGAAACACCGAGTGTTGGCAGGTTGTCGCAATAGCTGTTCCATGTCTGGCCTCCGTCCTGGGTGATCCACATGCCTCCAGCCGGTGCGCCTGCAAAGATAATGTCCGGGTCGTTGGGATGGAAGGCAATGGCATTTAAACGGCCAAGGCCCTGGTATCCTTTCGCATTGGGAACATTGAATGGTCCGAGGCATTCCCAGTCACCTGAAGGGGATTTGGAAGCGGGATGGTTATTTATAAACTTCTGATATTGATTCCAGACATGGTTCTCTGCCAGGCGTTCACCATCAGGCTTTATCTTAAAACGCATATTGTATTCCCAGCGCTTGAAAGGCTTGTAGCCTGAGCTTCGCGCAATCTCCCGTCCATCCCAGTAGGTGTAGAAAGCTTCCTGTACATCAAAAAAGTTAATGGCAGGATCTTGCATCATCTCTATCCAGTAAGGATGGTTTGCATAGTCGGGATCGGTGGTTTTGGCATTCCCCTGGGCCATCATCGTCAGGCTGATAAGGGATGCAATAGCAGTGAGGAGGAGTGGTTTTTTCATTTTGTGCAATTGTCAGATTTTGAACCTACAAAGATAAGGTATATTTGTAGATTGACGGATATCGGATATCGGATATCGGATGCAGGATAGCCGGATGCCGGATGCCGGATGCCGGAAATTAGAAATGAATAGATTATAGGTGTGACAATTATTTATTGGGTTGCCCCTTTCCTTGCTCACCCATATTTATAATTTCAACATTTCCCACGCCATAACCACTTTCTGTTATTGCATTCTTAAGGTCGTCAATGCTTACTACTGCAGGCTCAAATTTTAATTTTGCCTTTTCATACTCCAGAGACACTTTAACAGCCTGAACACCTTCAAGTTCGGATAGTGCTGTGGCGATGGTCTTTTCACAAGCCTCACAACTCATGCCGGTAACATCGATAATAGCAATCTGTATATCACCTGCTTCCGGGACCGTTGCTTCCTGGCTTTCAGTGTCAGTTTGCTCTTTTGTAGGGGTGTTATTACATGCTGCAATCACAAAGAGCATGATAAGGAGGAATAGGATTTTTTTCATAATAAGTGTTTGCTTTCGAATAAACAATTTCAAATTTCACAGTCACAAAGTCACCCAGTCTCCAAGTCACCCTACCGTGGGTTTACCGTAACGTCTTTTACGTCTTCCAGCGTTACAGTACCGCCTTCATTTTCGAAGTTGTTCATCACATAATTGATCACGGCAATACCATCTTCTTTGGTATCTACCTGTGGTGTCATAGGTGCATTATAGGTTACGCCATTCACAACCATCTCTTCATGTGAGCCGTTGAGGGTTTGTGCAACTGCTCTCACCGGGTCAGCCATCAGGTAGTCTGATTTCGCCAGTGGAGGGAATGCATTTTCTACCCCTTTTCCGTCGGCCATATGGCAAACGATACATTTCTCTTTGTAAATTTCTTCGCCACGTATCATCTGTGCGGCCAGTGCATCTTCAGGTGTAGTTACCTGCTCGGGTGTGCTTACTTCTGCTTCCTGAGGCGTTTCTTCTACAACTTCTTGTTTATCTGCATCTTTTGCTTTCTCACCACCACCTGAACAGGCTGTAATGGCAATGCCTAAAATAAGTGACATAATTAATAAAAGGCTGTGCTTTTTCATAAAGATTGGTTTTATTGGTTAGTAATACGTTGATCTAACAAAGCTACAAAAATATTAACATACTTACATATTCATCAATTTATTTCAGACCTGGCTTCAGGAATATTTATTCCATCATTGAAAACTAATGGCAACATTCTACTTTTGTCGTCTCCTGCTTGTCGAACTTCGGACTGATATATTTTACACCCAGGTTCATGCCCCGAAGAATAAACAGCAGACCTATCATAACAATAAAGACAGGGACGACTACACTGACCTTTTTCCTGATCTTTAAGCTTATCACATTTCCCAGTATGGATAATGCCATCATCACGGGGATGGTTCCCAGGCCAAATATGATCATGTAGAAGATGCCATCAAAGATCTCTCCACTGACGATGGCACCTGCAATGGCTATATAGACGAGCCCACACGGCAGGAAGCCATTCAGGATGCCTATGGTAAACAGTGATGAATATGATTTGATAGAGAACATGACCCCAAACTTACCCTTTAGTTTTGAGACCATCTTATAGGTTGATTTTTCGATATTTACTTTCCTGAACAGGACCGGGAAGAATACAGACAGTACCATGATGACCCCGATGATGATAGATGCCCATTGTTGCAGGCCACTCAGGGAGATGCCTTTCCCTATCAGCCCAAAGATAAATCCCAGTGCCCCGTATGTGATTGTCCGGCCTATGTTGTAAGCCAGGCTGCTCGCGATGCGGGCCGGCCATGTATTTGTTTTCAGTGGCAGGGCAATGGCGATTGGCCCGCACATGCCTATGCAGTGAAAACTCCCAAGGAGTCCCAATACTAAGGCTGATATATACTCCATATGATCAATTGATAATGACTTTCTCCTGGAAATAATTTACTCCTTCGTACAACCAGTCAACTTTTACAATGTATTTGCCTGGTAAAAGCCCGCTTGTAGGAATATATTGATATCCGTTTGTGTCAGGTTTAATTTTATAAAGCAGGTCCTCTTTGTAATCGGATGGCCGGTAAACATGTATGCTGCCTTCAATCTTCGTTTCATCCGCAAAGTCGGGAAAGCCAATGATGATCATGCTATCCTTAACGATGAAGTTGATCTTTTCATCCAGGGCTTCAGTATTTGAATTTTTCTCAATCTGTGAATCAAAATTCAATTCCTTTGGATAATAATCTTCTTCAACAAGGTTGACCTTCTGTGTGCTTGAGAAGATGACGAATGAAATGATCAATATCAGGAAGATGATGATTACGATCAATATTCCTGTTCCCCAGTTTAGTTTCATGTTATTTTTTCTTTTCAGGACCCACAAAGGTGGTTTCGGCTTTTTCGATCAGCTTCCCATTGCTGTAAATGCCGACCTCCAGTTCCATTTTATGTGTGGTCACATCTGTTTTGTCCAAAATTATGAAAAATACGGACTCTCCCAGGCTTTGGCTTTGAACTACAATTTCTTCACCAATGATCTGTACCTCTCCATCGTGTGACAATAGACTGATGGTCACCGGCAGCTCTTCATTTGTTTTGTTTACAAGTTTTATATTGTAGAGGTTGCTGATCTTGTTTTCGGCCTGCTCCTGGTATAGTGAACCATATGCACGCAGTACAGTGGCTTCTATTTCGCTTCGCGACAGCATGGAATAGGTAACCACTCCCAGCAGTACAAGCAGAACAAAAGAGTAGGCTATGGTCCTGATGGTGAATTTGAATTTTGTTCCTGTGGCGATCATCGTTTCAGAGGCATACCGGATAAGCCCTGTTTTCAGGCCTACTTTCTTCATCATGGCATTACAGGCATCAATGCAGTTTGCACAGTTGATGCATTCCAGTTGTGTTCCGTTTCTAATGTCAATCCCGGTAGGGCATACCTGAACACATTGATTACAGTTGACACAGTCGCCTTTATCCGTTTTTGATCTGTCTTCACTTTTTGAGAAAGCGCCTTTAGGCTCGCCTCGTACGTAGTCATATGAGATCACAATACTCTGTCTGTCGAGCAACACCCCCTGTAGCCTGCCGTAGGGGCAGACGATGGTACATACCTGCTCACGGAACCATGAGAATATGAAATAGAAAACGCCTGCAAAGGCAATTAAGCCGATCAATCCGATAATATGCTCACGCGGATCACCTGTAATGAATGTTTTCCATTCTTCTGCACCGATGATATACATCAGGAAGAAGTTGATGATGATGAATGAGATCGCAAAGAAGATGATATGTTTACTAAGCCTTTTTATGACCTTTTCAGCGTTCCAGGCCTGTTTATCCAGTTTTTTCTGACGATTATGATCACCTTCGATCCAGTATTCTATGCGTCTGAAAATGATCTCCATGAAGACAGTCTGCGGGCATCCCCAACCACACCATATCCGTCCGTAAGTAACGGTAAACAAGATGATAAAGACCATGAGAGAGAGCATGGCCAGGAAGAAAAGATGGAAGTCCTGTGGCCAGAACTGCACCCCGAAGACGATAATTTTGCGATCAATAAAGTTAAGTAGCAGAAAGGGTTCTCCCTGAATGCTAATAAATGGAATGGCAAAAAATATGATCAATAAGAGAATGCCAACCAGGTTTCGGGCTGAAGTAAATTTTCCTGCTGACTTTTTAGCATATACCCAAACACGTTTCCCTTTTTCATCAATCGTTGCTAACTGATCGCGGAAGGAAGCCGTCTTTTTATCATCTTTCTGAGATTGTTGCATCGTATTATAGCTAGTATCTGTTTGTTCGCTAAGTTAAAAAAATCAGGCAGCAATATTACAAGTGCTGCCTGACATAGATCATACTTTTTTATGATGTTAACTTCAGGGAAATCCGTACGAGTTTATTCGCACTTTTCTCCTTGAGGTTCTTTCGGATTAGGTGGATTGGTTCCCTGCAGACTCAGGATAAAGCTGGCCACCTGCTGTATCTGCAGTGGTGCAAGCTGGCTTTCCCATGAGATCATTCCCTTCTCGGGAACCCCCACTATGATGATATTGCAAAGATCACCGATGCTGCAACCATGTATCCAGTACTCATCAGTCATATTAGGCCCAACCAGTCCTTGTCCTTCCTGCAGGTGGCATACTGCACAACTCTTGTCGTATATCTCTTTCCCTGCGCTAAGGCTGGCATCGTCTGTTAATAATGTTATCGTAGCGAGGTCGAGGGTGCCGGCATCACCGGCCTGGCCGAATTTGGCTTCGGCTTCAGCCATTTCTGTATTATACTCCTCTTCCTGCAACGGGCCCCAGCCCATAACATGATACCGTAAAACATATATTACACTGAAAATTATTGTAAAATAAAACAGCCACACCCACCATTTTGGCAGGTTGTTGTCGAGCTCCTGTATGCCATCATAGTCATGGTCGGCAAATAGCTTATCCCCGGTAAGCTCGTCTGTTTCATATTGAACACCTTTATGTGGTTCCATATCTTGAAGTTTTTGGTTTTTATAAATCGGATACGGCGCTATCGTCGTCCTCGAGGGGGATGTCCCCGCACGCTTTCATTGCTTCTTTGTCCGCCTTCAATGTATGAATGATCATTGATGAGAAGAAAACAAAGAAAATAAGCAGGGAGATGATTGCAAAAATCTCAACCCCATCGATAGACTCCAAATGCTGTATTACTATTTTCATAATTGTTATTGTTATGGCGGATTACTGATCAGTTTTAAATATATCAGTACCTAATCGTTGCAGATATGCTATCATCGCAATTATCTCACGATCTGACTCCACCTGTATGCCTGATTGCTGCAGACCATTGGCTATTCCATCAGCCTGTTTCATCAGTTCATCATTGGCAATCTGATCATATCCTTCAGGATAGGGCACACCTAAGGTTTGCATCACCCTGATCTTCTTGGCTGTAGTGCTGACATCCAGTTGATCGTAGATCAGCCAGGGGTAAGCAGGCATGATAGACTGGGAACTTACACTCCGCGGATCCAGCATATGATTATAATGCCAGGAGTCGGGTTTGTATATCTTTCCCGTTTTCACACCTTCGCGGGCCAGGTCAGGTCCGTTCCTCTTAGAGCCAAACTGGAATGGGTGATCATAAACCGTTTCACCGGCTTTGGTATAATCACCATAACGTTCAGTCTCTGATCGGAATGGGCGTATCATCTGTGAATGACATGTATAGCAACCTTCTCTCACGTAAATATCACGTCCCTGAAGTTCCAGTGGAGTGTATGGCTGTACGCTCGCAATGGTTGGGACGTTCGATTTAACCAGATATGTTGGTACGATCTCAACAAGTCCGCCGATCAGGATGGTAACAAGGGCCAGGATCATGAATTGGACAGGGCGACGCTCCAGCCACCTGTGCAGGCCTTCGCCCGAACCACGTTTTGTGCTGGTCCGTGCCAGTGCCGGCGCTGAAGCAGCCTCTTCCTTCTCAAACTGACCTGCTTTAATCGTTTTAACAACGTTATACAGCATCAGCAGGAAGCCAACGATATAAAGCCCGCCTCCAATGGCACGTGTGGCATACATGGGCATGATCTGCGTTACAGTTTCCAGGAAATTGGGATATCTCAGGAATCCTTCTGCAGTGAACTCTTTCCACATGAGTGTTTGGACTATGGCACCCCAATACAATGGTATGGCATAGAAGATGATACCTAGTGTGCCAAGCCAGAAATGTGTGTTCGCAAGGCTTTTTGAATATAGCTTGGTCTTAAAAAGTCTTGGAAGCATCCAGTAAAGCATTCCAAATGTTAAGAAGCCATTCCACCCCAGGGCACCGATATGTACGTGTGCTACAGTCCAGTCGGTGAAGTGGGTGAGGGCATTCACACTCTTGAGCGACATTAACGGGCCTTCAAGCGTTGACATTCCATAAGCAGTTACTGCTACTACTAAAAATTTCAAAACAGGATCTTCGCGTACACGATCCCATGCACCACGGAGTGTTAACAAACCATTTACCATACCACCCCATGAGGGAGCAATCAGCATAATGGAGAAAACAGTACCCAGCGTCTGTACCCAGTTAGGTAATGCTGAATACAGCAGGTGATGGGGGCCTGCCCATATATAAAGGAAAATGAGCGCCCAGAAATGCACAATAGAAAGCCGGTATGAAAAGATCGGCCTTTTTGCTGCCTTAGGCAGATAATAGTACATCAACCCGAGGTATGGTGTGGTCAGGAAGAATGCCACCGCATTATGGCCATACCACCATTCTACCAGGGCATCCTGGATACCTGCATAAACAGGATAGCTTTTAAACAGGTCCACCGGAATAGCAATGGAATTCACAATGTGAAGCACGGCAACGGTTACAAAAGTGGCAATGTAAAACCATACTGCCACATATATGTGACGGGTTCTTCTTTTCACGATCGTACCGAACATATTCACACCAAAAATTACCCATATCAACGCAACAGCAATATCGATGGGCCATTCAAGCTCGGCATATTCCTTGCCGGTTGTAAAGCCAAGTGCAAAGGTCAGGGCAGCAGCAACAATAATTAATTGCCAGCCCCAGAAATGTACGTAGCTTAACAGATCGTTAAACATTCTGGCCTTGCTCAGGCGTTGCAATGAATAATAGACTCCCGCAAAGATCCCATTTCCAACAAATGCAAAAATGACTGCATTGGTATGAATGGGCCGGATTCTTCCAAAGGTCGTATAAGGCAGTTCAAAAGACAAGCCCGGCCATACAAACTGTAAGGCCAGCAACAGTCCCACCAACATGCCAATCAAACCCCAGAAGAGTGTGGCAATGGCGAAATACTTTACGATCCTGTTGTCATACAAAAAGTTTTGATTTTCCATACGTTAGGATTTATTTGATTTATTTGATTTGATATCCGGAATATCAGAAGCTGCTTCAACAGCTTTGCTTTCAGGCTTTTCATCCTCAAAGAGGATCCTCACGGAGGGAGTGTAATCATCCTCATACTGCCCGGTCTTTACAGACCATAAAAATGCTGCCAGAAAGATAATGGCAACCACCAGACTAAACCCAATAAGTACGATTATAACACTCATCTTAATACCTCGCTAGAAACAAAAATAAGATGTTAATATTAAATATTGAACATATGATATACGTAATGATAAATTTAGAAACGTTCTAAATAGATACTAACTCTCTTATTGATTGAGGTTTAGTTAATTATAGAGGTATTCAGGTATGCATATGCGTTAAATTGTATGCTGCCCGAGCTGAGCCTTTTTTGCAAGCATGCTGGTAGCTATGGTAACGAAAATTACCACACTCACCGAACTCAGTGGCATTAATATAGCGGATATGATAGGGGTGAGGTAGCCCATGGCCGCGAAGGAGATGCCAAGGATGTTGTAAATAAAGGATATAAGGAAGCTGGCATATACCACTTTCATGCTTGTTTTGCTGAAACGGATAAATCGCGACAGAGATGCAAAGCGTGCGGATTCCAGGATGCCGTCACAGGCAGGGGAGAAATGGTAGATGTCATCAGCAATGGTAATCCCTACTTCACTTTCCTGCAGGGCTCCCGCATCGTTCAGGCCATCCCCGATCATGATCACTTTATGTTTGTTCTCTTTAAGCTTGCGTATATATTCGAGCTTATCGCCGGGACTTTGCCTGAAATGCAGATGATCGTCCTTCTTAAAAAGAGGTAAAAGGTTCTTTAGCTCTGAGTCGTTGTCTCCTGACAGCACATACAGCTCAAAATGTGCTTCCAGTTCCTTAACTACTGTATTTAGCCCCGGCCGGTATTTATTATTGATAAGGAAATAGCCTCTGTTGTGATCATTTATTGAAACGTAAACCCTCGAAGCATAGGAGTCGGAAGGGGTGGCCTTGCCTGCAATATATTTTTCAGATCCAACCTTAATGATATTCCCGTTCATGCTGGCTTCAATCCCCAGTCCGGGAATTTCAAAAAATGATTCAACATCCGGGGAAGGGGGTGATTCAAGTGATCGGTAAATAGCTGTGCTCATGGGATGGGTTGAGTGCCTTACCACTGCTTTCACCATCCGCAGATCCTCAGGGCCCAGATCAAGGGCTTTCATGTTTACGTTAAAAGCATCATTCTGTGTGATGGTACCTGTTTTGTCGAAGACGATCGTATCCGTCCGCGACAGCTGTTCAATGACATCTGTTTTTTTAACATAGAAGCCGTTCCTGCCGAAAATACGCATGGTATTCCCAAAGGTGAAAGGTATGGTTAATGCCAGGGCACATGGACATGCAACAATCAGGACTGATGTAAAGGCATTCAGGGCTACCGCCGGATCAATGAACAACCACGCAATACCTGCAAGGAGCGCTATAGAAACAATGGCTACCGTGAAATACTGGCTTACTATGTTAATGACGGAAGTAGTTTTTGATCCTTCTGTAGTAGCATGCAGATCCTGATTCCATAATTCGGTCAGATAGCTTTGTGAGACTTCTTTTTCAACGATCAGCTCGATGGAACTTCCCAGCTGCCTGCCACCTGCAAAGACCATATCCTTTCGTTTTTTCGGTACCGGTGTTGACTCTCCGCTTACAAAGCTGTAATCAATGTTGGCATCCCCTTTTATCAGGATAGCATCGGCAGGGATCAGCTCCTGGTTCCTGACAAGGATGCGGTGCCCGGCTTTTAGCCTTTTCAATGGGATGATCTCTTCTTCATCCGCTTCGCTGAGTGTGGTAATTGCCACCGGAAAGTATGACTTATAGTCCCTTTCAAAGGACAGTGCCTGGTAAGTCTTGCCCTGATACCATTTGCCGATCAGGAGGAAAAATACCAGTCCTGACATGGAATCCATGTAGCCGGCTCCTGTTCCGCTAATGATCTCGTAGGCACTGCGGGTGAACAATACAATGATCCCCAGCGCGATCGGGACATCAATGTTGATGATCTTTTTCCGAAGTCCTTTTACGGCAGAAACCAGATAGTCGGAGCCGGCATAAAGCACGACAGGAATAGCCAGGATCAGGTTCAGCCAGGAGAGCTGGGTCCGGATCGTCTCTTCCATGATGTGATCAACGGAAAGATATTCAGGAAAGCTGAACAGCATAATATTGCCGAAAGCAAATCCTGCTACCCCCAGCTTATAATAAATAGTACGTTTGCTTTTATCTTTCGACTTATCCTTAAGGTCATCAAGAGTGATCTGGGGGACATAGTTAATGGACGCAAGCAGTTCAACCAGCTTACGTAGTGTGATCTCCTCTTCCCTGAAAGTAATGGATACCTCTTTTTTAATAAAATTGACAGAGGAATATATCACCCCTTTCTCCAGTCGATGCAAGTTTTCGAGCAACCAGATGCAGGAGCTGCAATGAATGGAAGGCACGAAAAATTTTACCTTGCTCACGCCCCCATCCGAGAAATCCAGCAGCTCCGACCTGATCTCCTCATTATCAAGATAGGCAAACTTATTTCCTATCTCATTCGTCTTGATCTTGATGCCGGGGTGATTCTCCAGTGAGTAATACTCGCATGCATCACTCTCACTCAGTATTTCATAAACCATTTTGCAACCGTAGCAGCAAAAGTTCTTGCCTTCAAAAACCACCGGCTCTGTGCCGCAGTCTTCACCGCAATGGTAGCATGGTATCGTTTGAGTTTTTGTCATTTTCCAAAAAGCAAAGTTATCGTTTTTGTATTAATTATATATAGCGGCTCCCCCGCCCCTGTCCCCCGTCCCCCGAATCACCTAAATAAGCATTGGCTATTCCGTAACCATAATATCTTTCAATAATTTTCCTGCTCCATTTTTGTGTCAGCCAGGATTTTCCAATCCAGTTAAAAAGAAATGCAAAATGCATTGATTGCTGATTACCCTGAATTACCGGGTAATTCCAATACTGGTCGTTTAAGCCGTTAAAACGTGTTTTGTTGCTCTCTGAAAATCCCCAATCCAAACGTTCTGCAAAACGCTCCCTGCCAATTGCGTTGGCCAGTGCAGGCACATCTTGCGGCACAAAATACGTAAGCTGCCATGCATTCCCTTCAACGTAATGATGATTAGCTCCCGATTTATAGGCATCGAAATCGGGGAACCACTCCCCTTCCGAGTCTTTCATCCGGGCAAACCCTGTTTCAGTGTCGATGATATTTTTCCAATAATAGCCTCGTTCCAAAAATATTTTATAATCTTCCTCTTTCCCCAGTGATTTTGCAAACTGCGAAACAGTCCAATCGTCGAAAGAATACTC